>DASQZS010000121.1:0-5886 GCA_035638535.1 Candidatus Acidiferrum sp. | reverse complement strand
ACTGGAATCGTGAAGTTTTGTGTCGCCATGCTTACCAGTTGTCCAGCGCCGCTTGTTTGAATCGCCTGCACTTGTGCCGTCAAATTCCAGAGTTGTGGAGTACTGGGGGTGAAGAGGAGTATGCTGGTATCGTTGGATCCGTTTGGTATGGGTTCGGTGGCGATTACTTGGTTGACTCCGGCAGGCATCAGCTTCACCACGGTCGTGAAGAAGCTTACGATCGCTCCTTCCATTGCTAGATCGCAGAACGCGTAGACCGTAATCGTGATTTCCGTATTGGGCGCTGGTGATGGTGGGGTTATTTGTATTCGTTGAATTTGGCAAGTGTAGGCGTATGCGTTTCCGAGGGAGGTCGATAGGAGTAGTAGGAGAACCAAACCGAAAGCAACCGGTTGGAATATTCGATGTCTTTTGAATGTGGTAAGAATATGTGATTTGATCGCTGATCACTATCCTGGGATGTATTGTGCTAGATTGTAATTTGCTACTCGGTTATGTTTGTACTATGAGAACTAATGTATGAATCCTAGGTATGGGATGACTAGAAGTACTAGTCCGATGATAATTATTATGATTCCTATGAATTTCGCTAAGGCGCCGGCGAAAAAGGTAATTACACCAATAATTATCAGAAAAAGGGGGCTTACGGAAATTAGCGCTGAGTAAACTGAGTGGAGTGCTGAGGGGCCGGTGGTCTGAAGCGCACCTAGCGCCTCAAACAGCCGGCTGAGCATTGCGTGAAATGTTTCGGATGTGAGCATCTTTGGTTCATCTTATTTCTGTTCTACGAGATTGAAGAGACGTTGATGTAGTTGCCTGGGCAAGCTGCGTTGTAGGTTGATGAGGAGCTGGATCCCTGGAATATGCTTCCAGTTACTGTAACCCAGGAGCCAAGCGGCGGATATGAGGATGGCATGTTGTTTAGGGTATAGTACTGGTATACTTGTGCGGCAACTGGGCTGTTTACTGGCACTTCTAATTCCAAACATCCATTTTGTGGTTGGTAGAGGTATCCGGAGCATTGGGCTTGATTTGATAGTGAGTTTGGATTTTGGCACACATTGTAAGTAAAGTCGCAGTAAGCGCCTAGGCTTTGGCAATACTCCGCACCCGGATTTCCATTATAGTAGCAATTTGGATTAGAGGAACCGCAGTACGCGCCTTGATAGGTACAGCCTTGATAGTAACCACAACTCTGTGGATAGCCATAGCCGTAGTACGAGTACTGATTGGTTGGAGTGGTGGTTGGGTAACCGTTCTGGAAATTGACCGGGTTAATTTGTACCGTCTCGCTGGCCGACGTTATTAGTTGTCCGTAGTTTGCTGGGCCGTACGCTCCGTTTCTATATGGTAGTCCGAAGTTGCAGGCGATTGATGTTGAGTCGCATCCTGGAAAGTTTCCGGGCGCATAGTAAGCTGACGGGCTGTACCAACTTGGCCCGTAGATTGAGACTGAGATCTGTAAGGTGTGTCCTAGTAGTGTGGGTGATAGTTTGAATCCAAGCTGACCACGGTAACTGTTACCTGAAATCCAGGTCAGCATGGTGTTGGCGGAACTTTGTGACATGCTCGTCGACGTATCATACGAGTAGCCGACAGCATACAGTTGTCCTCCGCTGAATGAGCAGGTTGTGGATACGGGTACTGTTAGGCCGATGTTCGAATTGTAATTGTAGTAGGTTGCCGTGGGCGCGCTGACTTGTGCGGTGCACGAATTCGAAGTTGCATAGACCTGACTGGGCGTTGTTGCTGTAATCGCGAAGATCGCAGCGAAAGTAAGGACCAGCATAACGATTCCAACATTTCTTTGTTTCATGATTTTCAACTCCACGGGTGTATCACTTAATTGAAATCCTTAATCTTACGTAGCAAAAATCTACTACAAGCAATGATTTTCTACCAGGTGGAAATTCGGCTGAGAGCTGTGTTCGGTTACGATTACGATCGCGGCATTAGACCAAGAACGTCAGAACTACTTTCAATCAATTAGGTTGGTGAATGTTTGCGCATTAGAAGGCCGCATTGTTCGCATCTTTCGAATCTGACGCGTTTGCCTTCTTTGTCGAAGGTTTCGGATATGTTGCGTATTTCGTTGTGATGACACGATCGTTCGGTCATATAATCTAGTGAGATCCGATAGGACGGTTTGATTAAATCGGGTTTGCGCAATCTCATTCACTCTAACGTTGCTGTTGTGACGATGCTTGCGTTTGGTTGGAGGGTTGGGTTATCATTCGCTGCTGATACGCGATGCCAGAAGCGGAAACGTTTGTGTGCCTGAGCGCGAAGCACACTCCGCCAGCTATGAGTATCAGGAACGCGCTCACGGCTGTGAGCAGAGTGGATGTGCCTGCTCCTGTGATGTTGGATGTGCCTGCCCCGGTGATGCTCCCTGCGATTTCGAGGCTGAAAATTAGCAGGAGGGCGCCGAAGATTATGCCTCTAATCCCGGCCTCGGACAACAACCGTTTCGTTGTCAGCGAGTAGCAGTGTATGGCGCCTAAGGAACAGATTAAGATGATTGCGAAGAATGCAATGAATACGGTGCTGAAGCTGGTGGGTAAAGTAATTGGGTAGAGGTTAGTGATCGGAATTGTCAAAAGATTCATCACCAAACTAACAACACCGCCTATAACGAAGAGAATCGCGGCTAGATCAACGAAACCCTGTTTTAATGGCGAGATATTGGTCATGCTATTTCAATCTCCGTAAGAAGATCCGTGAGAACTAAACGTAGTTCCACTTTGTGGAAGAATATGCGAATCAGTAGAATTTTTGATGAATTCCCTTTGAATTGCTTTAGAGGGCTTCGTATAGGTGCTGTAGCTTAACGTAATATAGATTGTATGAACAATGTTTGAGGTTTAGAGAGTGTACGCTTGAAGACGCGCATTGGCGTCATAATGTACCAAACGAGTACGAGTAAGGGTCAGGAACTCGTAGCTCAGAGGATGGTACGTTACTTCAGGAGACTTGGAAACGAAGCGTACCTAATTGCGAGCGTGTATCATGATGGAAAAGAAACGATCAGCGAAAGCTCAATGGGGGATAGGGAATATATTCTTACAGAAGACGAAGAACTGGGCATTCCAATTATTCGTGTAGGCAGCTTTACTTCCAGATACCCTCCGCGTAGAGTGCTTTTCAAAGACTCAATTCATACTCTTGAAAGAATCGTGAACGACTTCAAACTCAACGTCCTGATTACCCACAGCACGCTTTGGAACGGCCCTGAGGACACTGCAAAGTTCGTTGAGTGGAGGCGTAATATCAAGGCATTTGGCGGATATCAGGATCCACTAATATTTTGTCACATGTCACATTTCCAGGAGCCATCTCCAAGGAGATACGCGTTGATTGAGCGTTCCTTCAGAATCGCATGGAACAAAGTTTCTCTCCAAACTATACTCCGCGTTGCCAATCTGGTACTCGTCGTAACACCGTACGAAGAGAAAGCGAAAATGGAGCTTGGTGCGTCTCGCGAAAAAATTGTATTATTCCCAGGTGGAATTGACGATTACACGTTCTTGACTTACGCCTCCGCCAACCCAGCCAACCTCATGCAGCAGTGGCCAATTCCACGCGATACGAAGATAGTTACGTACATTGGAACGATTGAGGAACGGAAAAACCCGAAAGGCATCCTCGACGTTGCCGAAAAATTGGCTGATAGAAAGGATATCCATTTTGTCCTAGCCGGGAGAGGAGACTCGAAGTATGCCTCGGAAGTAAAACAGAGAGCCGCAACGCTCCCAAACGTCAGCTATCTTGGCGAAATCAGTGAGAAGGAGAAGGTGGAACTAGTGGGGATCTCATATCTCAACATCCTCCTAAGTCGAATGGAAGCTCTCGGTCTCACTCAACTCGAATTCATGTATCGAGGAGTACCCATCATCACCTCCGGAACCGGAGGACAATCCTGGATTGTTGAAAACGGTAAGGAAGGCATCCACGTTAATGGCGCTGATGACACCGAAGGAGCAGCACGCGCCATCGTTGAACTCGTAGACAATACTTCCAAACACGAAAAACTCTCGATCAACGCCAAGAAGAAAGCTGAACCATTCACGCTCACAGAACTAATTCAAAAATTGAACTCAAGCATTAGCACAGAGATGGAGAAAGAAACAGGCCTAGCTGATTTACCATCGGAAGTACGCGATACGCTCGAAGAACCAGAAGTAATCCTACAAACGTATTCTCACGGGACACGAAAAGTCGCCGCCACCACCAAAAGAGTATTCATCCAAACTGGACAGCTGTCAAGAGATACCATCGAAATACCGTACTCAAAAATAACGTCGATTCAACATCGTAATCAGTACAACTGGAAAGTTCTTCTAATCGGGGCGGCCGTCTCGTTGCTCATGTTCACTCAGCATTACGTTTCACCAATCATCTCGAGAACGATAACATCAAAAATTACTTCAACTCTAACCAACCTATCGCCCCCGATACTAAACATGAATTGGCCATACATTTTCTCAACGATTTGGATACTACCAATATTCGTGGCAGTGATCATATTCCTGACCACCGGTCGAAGCGGATACGGATTACAGGGCGCAACACAAAATCCGGTCTACTTACCCCGACCCTTCAGAGACGCTATCACGTTTATTCGTGATATGCAAAAAGGAAATCAGCCTAACAACAAAGTGGACGCAATGCCTGATAGCGTAGAAGAGCAAGTAGCCGAATAGTAATCGCCAATCAGCACCGTTAAGATGACCGCGACTTATTCTCACAGCTAAATTTCGGGTGATGAGCTACTCTACGGAGTTATCGCAAGCGACGCATGCAATCATGCCATCTTCACACTCATCACACTGCACCTCTACTCTACCCCTCCCATTACAAACTCCACAATGTTTGCCAGATCCTTCACACGATTCACAAGTAACAATTATCCTACCCTTACCTTCGCAGGCATCACACTCAATTTCACCTGCACCCTCACATTCGCCACAATCGCTTCCGAAGGTAACTGACAACTCATCCACAACTTGAGCCCTTTGGAGTAGACTATGATTGTGTAACTCTGATATCCACACATGAGTTACATGCGAATAATGGTGAGTGAGCCGGGCTTGAAGAGTGGCCACTCAGGATCAATCGTGTTCCTCGATAAACCGGTTTTCTACCAAATCGATCTCACTTCTACCAAGTGGAAGCACGCTTAACAGCGCTCAACCGAACGAATATGCTGGAGCGTCAACAGAATGATTTCAAATCCGTTACGATCGAAAAGAAGCATGCTACCACTAATTGTGCTGCTTGTCTCAGTTGTAGCACTAACGCCTTCGGTTGGTTATGCGACAAGTGCATCGGCCCTCAGTTCGCAGTGGGTTAAATATTCGGGGAATCCGGTGCTGAGTCCCACACCTGGTAGTTGGGATGCAAATTACGTTATGAGTCCCAGAGTCCTCAACGTTAGTTCAGGATATAGTATGTGGTATGATGGTGGTAGCGCTGGAATCGCAGCGATTGGTTACGCGAATTCGACGGACGGTATCAGTTGGGCAAAAGATCCACAACCGGTACTGTCACCTGGTCCGCAGGGAGCATGGGATAGCGGGCAGGTCGCGCTGGGTTCGGTTCTCTGGAACGGTACGGCTTTTGAGATGTGGTACGGCGGCAGTAACACTACAACCTACGGTACTGGAGAGGTTGGTTTTGCGACGTCGAAGGATGGAATCTCGTGGGTAAAATATTCAGGAAATCCAGTGCTCGGACGGACTCTATTCGGTTTGGATCAAAACTACATGGCTACTCCCTACGTCATCAAACTTCAACTTTACTACTACATGTGGTACACTGGCAGGAATCAGACCTACCCGCAACCCAATCCGACCGCTAGAATCCTAGGCGCAATGTCATATGATG
>DASQZS010000120.1:0-7560 GCA_035638535.1 Candidatus Acidiferrum sp. | reverse complement strand
TGTACCGCCTGTAATTATTAGAGCGTCAACATCCTTCGATGCCATAGCCCGTTTCGTTGTTCGACGGATCATCGTTACGGAATCCGAAATGAGCTCTCGTCCTGCGACTTGATGTCCCGCTCTTTTTATGAGTTGCTCGATTAAGCCGCCCGATGCATCATCCACACTCTCCCCTTTTTTGAGTTGATTAAATTTCGATGTACTGCATGTTACGATGTAGATTCCAACAGATTTAGGTGAAATCGTCTTATGAAGTTCAGAAACCTTGCTCAACTTTTCCTCTTCACCTTCTCCTTTACCCTAAGGTAGGTTATCGCTGTGGTTGGATATTGCCCATTTGCGTCCTTTTCATATTGCTTTGTCATATCCCAAATTGTTAGCAGGAAAGTTGCCGCGGCAGTCAATGCCTCCATCTCAACCCCGGTCTTGGCTTGACCTTTCACATACGATTCCACTCTAACGCTATCTTTGCTAAACGAATGGTCAGTACTAACAGTACTAATAGGAATGGTGTGACAGAATGGTAGTATTCGTGGTGTGTTCTTCGTCGCCATTATCGCAGCAATTTCAGCTGCAGCGATGGCATCCCCCTTCTCAATCCGACTGGATCTTAGGCGGGCGATCGTGCTTGGCTTAAGTTTGATCTCTCCCTCCGCTCGTGCCTCCCTGATAATGACCTCTTTAGCCGATATGTCCACCATGGAAAAGCGACGCACGCGTGTTGACCTCACCTATTAGATTTGGAGACAGAAGATAGCTGTTACGTTAGCGTCGCCGGGGCACGTAAACTGTTGTATCTATGCTCGTTTCTTCTTTTCAGAAGTTAACGCGGCTTCTAACTGTTCACGCATTGTAGAAGCAGGTATACTTTGTAGTCCAAGTAGAGTTGTTTTTCCGCGTACGCCTTCTCCTGATTTTGAAGCCGCTATTACCCCTATTGCACTTAAACCGCGAGCATATTTCCAAATCTGAGTATGTTTTCGTGGTTCATCATCATACTCCTCACAAACCGCTTTGTATTCGCGTTCTACTGAGCCTATGCTGGCGTAAGCTTCCTGTGATTCTCCTAACACTCTAGCCAACGCTAGCAACATGTATTTCTCATGTGGTGAAAGAGCACTGATGTACTCGCCACGTAACGTTGGGTAAACGCTGCCTGCCGCCTTTCTCACGTGTTCAGTTGAAACATGTTTAACGTTTTCAGAGTCAGCATATTTACCAGCACGCCAAAGAAGCTCAATTGAATAGCGTGCGTCACCACTCTGTTCGCCTATGCCTGCGACGAGTTGAAGCGCCTCGTCTGAGACCGCATTTTCTTTAAACGCTAATTCAGCTCGATCTCTGAGGATTTCAATCAATTGAAGTGAACTGTACTTATCGAGTTTGACAATGTTACGTTGAAGTGTATCAATAGTACTCTTGTCAAGTTTTTGAAGATACTCCTGTTCACGAAGAATACAGATGAGCGAAAGCCGGATGGGCTTTCCAACGCGTTCCTCCTGTATACGTGTGAGGTTGTAAATTGGATTCGTTCCTTCGGTCCTGATCAAGTTTTCAAGTTCGTCGAGTGCAAGTATTAGATGCATGTTTTTGTCGTCGAGGACATCCATCAGAGTGTGCAAGAGTTCTTCCGGTGCAAATCCGCGTTTCGGAAATTCAGGTTCGAACTGTGTCAACACCCGCTTGATTATCATGAAAAGACTGCCTTTCGCTTCGCGGCAGTTCACATGTGAATATTGGAGGTTAATTTTCCGATTTTTCGCTGCCTTGACCAGATCCGCTCCAAACCGTTGGCTGAGCACAGTTTTTCCGGTTCCAACGTCACCTGTAATCAATACGCGTTGGCTTGTCGAGAACGGATTTTCCACTGAAAACCTGAAGAGTTGCGTAAGGAAACGCATTTGCGCGTCTCGATGAAGAAGCCTTCGAGGCATGTATTCTAAGGAGAGTGGAGCTTCATCTTTGAAGACGGTAGGACCGGCTAACGTCTCCTTTACTATGTCTGACACTTGAACGAGGGCCCCTGGTCCTGACAAGTTAGGCTACCTCAATATTAGGTGCTTTTATGGATTGACACGATAAAAACAAGAGAGCCAAGTGAAAATACTCGTTTTCACTCTAGAGTCCGACCCGCTCTCCATCTTAGACAAGTATCGCTGCCTAGTTGATGCCTAGATTTCTCTCCATCGTGATTTGCTTCTGGCCACTATGAACAATGCCACAGTCAATGTAATCAGAACGATCCAGTCGAGAGCAATTGTGAAGGATGAGAGAGGTATGTATCCAGCGGCATTTTGAGCCAACTCAGCTGCGTATGTGGTTGGAGAGAGATACGCCAGATACCTGTACGGAAGCGGAATGTAAGTGACCGGATAGTAAACCGGCGGTATCGTAGAGAAAAGAGTCGAAATGAGTCGCGAAAAGGCGAAGCTCTGGACTATGTCGGTGGAGAAAGTAGCAAGAGTGAAACCGATAGAGATTGACGTGAGGAACATCAAAAAAAGAATTCCTGCAAGCGCTAGGGTTCCGATGGCACTGAGATTCATGAAATAGTGTGCAAGCAGACCTAGAACAATGAAAGCGGGGAAAGAATAGACGATCTCCGAAATTGCCATTCCGAACATGTAAGTCTGCCAAGTCGTTGGGGAACTGACAACCATGTCTTGGAGCTTGAAATCATTCTTCAAGTGTGAGAGGTCTCCCTGTAACGATACGCCAGCAGAGAACATGGTCATGATCAACCCACCCGATATCGCCTCTCCAATGAGTGTGCCATGACTCACGAATACGATCACAAGCAGAAAGGAGAGAGGTGAGAGCACCGTGTTGATTAAAACAATCGGATAATTCTTCATTTCATAAATTGAATTAACTAGTATCGCGGCGAGGATTTGGCTGCCCCTATTCCTCTTTAGTGCTGAATTTGCATTCGACATTTCATTTGACTTCTGTTCTGCTTGCAAAGTAGAAGAATATGTCATCAAGTGAAATCGGGTTGATTGTGAACTTGAATCCGTTTCCCGTTAACTCTCTCGAAATCTTGAACGCCTCTTCCTCAGTCGTTAAGATTCGGAGATTGCCGTCTGTTCCAGTAACCAGTTCGCCCTTATCCACCTTCGGAATAGGTGCCGATCTTGAGAGGAGTCTCAAACTGTAGTTGAAGTTGACGCTTCTTCGTAGCTCTTCCAAGGTTCCGATGCGAACCAAACTGCCGCGATCAAGCATACCGATATGGTCAGCCAATTCTTCCGCCTCTTCCAGATAATGGGTAGTAAGAAACGTGAACCGCTCCTTTCCGATCTCTCTGAGAGTCGCCCAAAATTCTCTTCTTGATATCGGATCCAGTCCTGTCGTTGGCTCGTCAAGAAAGATTACTTCAGCCTCCGACGCGAGAACCGTGGCGATCATGACTTTTCTTCTCATTCCTCCCGAAAGAGAACGGTTCAGAAGATTGGATTTGTCACTAAGCCCAACTTTCTCGAGCGCGCTGAAACCTCTTCGCTTTGCCTCACCATAATTGAATCCCCGCCAAAGAAGATAGGAGAGTACGGTTTGCATGGGGGTCATCCAGGGTATCGGTCTGGCTTCTTGCGGGACGATCGCAATTGTCTCTCTAAGTCTGCGAAAATCTTTTACAACGTCTATGCCGTTTATTGTAGCCTTACCTGACGTAGGCTCGAGTTCAGTCGCTAGAATTCGGACAAGTGTCGTTTTTCCTGAACCATTTCTGCCTATGAGAACGAAGATGCCGCGCGAGGATAACGAGAAACTCACAGCGTCTAATACCTTGCTTTTGCTCTTGCCGTAAATCTTCGTCAGATGATCACATATCACCTGCCGAGCGCTATCCATTTTATACATCCTACTCGCGGAATCAAATGTTTTTGCTTTTAACTTAACTCAATCGCAATAGCGCTGCTTAGGTCAGCGATCATAGGATTCGATGACTCGGTATAATTCGTCACGTTCTGAGGGGCCGATCTCGAGTGAGAATCCATCTGGATTAACTAATATTCGACCTTCGTTCCGTTCCGTAAATCTGCCAATAATGTGTGCTTCAATTCGGTGTGCCCTAAGTTTTCGTAATATCAGATTGCTCTTTCGATTATCTGCGGCTATCAGTAGTGATCCTGAGCTCAAAAGTCTCAACGGGTTAACCTTCAAAGCGGAACATATCTTCTGAGTTGCGGGTTCGATTGCAATTCTTGATTCGTTAAGCGTGAATCCAACCCTGGATGCTTCAGCTATCTCCCAGACGCCTTGCAGTAAACCGCCTTCAGTAGGATCATGCATTGCATGGATTCCGCCAGATTGCATTGCAATCATGGCATCTTCTACTACGCTGATGGAGTGTCTCAGCCTTTTTGCGTGCTCGAGATACTTTCCAACGCCCTTGATTTTGAGTCTCCGACCGAAATCGAGGGCGAGTAAGGATGTGCCCTCGATCCCAGCGGATTTTGTCATGATTATGTCATCGCCCGGACGAGCATTTGCTGATGTGACGTACTTCTGCCCAGACCTTAGCAATCCAACCATATAGCCCACAACTATTGGCCGTTTCAGATTCGGAGTTACTTCCGTGTGCCCGCCAACTATTGCTACGCCAACCCTTTTCGCTGCAGAATCGATTTGGCGCATTATCGAATCAATTAGCTTAATGTTAGTGCCCTCTGGCAGAAGCAAGTCGCAAAGAAACCATTTCGGCTTAGCACCGCGGCACGCAATATCATTGGCGTTGATGTGGACCGCAAGCCAACCCGCGTCTGATGTTGTCGCCGTTACCGGATCAGTTTTCAGAACTAAGATTCGTCTACCGAGTTTAACAAGCGCCGCGTCTTCGCCGAGTGACGACCCCAAAATTACGTCTGAATCTTGACGTCCTCTATATCGGAGCACGTTCCGAACTAGAATGTCGGAAGGTATCTTACCCGTCCTGAAGCGCGCCATAAATAAGGCCACCCCATAGACGGGGCATCAACCTATAAACCGCGTACTGCGCCTTGGCAGGCCTTAATCGTTGAAACTTACTTCAAACACGCAAAACTTTCCGTCAACTGCCGAGCAACTTCTTTCCACAGATCCTGCCGCCTTCTTGTTAAGGACACCCTCCATCCATCCAGCGACAACTCCACGCATTAAATCGCAAAAAGGTTCTGCAGCCTTCCGTCTGTGACATAACGGGCAATCGGAATGCGTTGAAACAAAGATGTTCGATTCTTTCTCCTCCAGAGATAAGCATCTGCCCCAGCCACGCATGCGGAGCGCTGCGTCGAAAGCATCAACCAGATTATTCGGCGTCATTTTCTTCTTAACGTGACGCGCAGCCGTCCACCCCATCTCATCACCCAACTCATACAATATCAGTTGGGCGACCCGACTGCCGGCTACATCTACGAGCCTGCTAACCAATGCCTGGAAGGTTGAGACACTGAAACTTAGGATTCGCTTATTGTCTTCAAGGATTAAACCTCTCATCTCGTCCCTGGTAAGATTCTGGAGTCGTAGAGTGAGATCGGTAAAGGACAAGGCTAACCGGGTATAACAGTGCCTAACGAGAAGTTAAATTGAATTGTCGGTACGCATTGTTAGCCACTGAGATATGTCAAAATCGATAACCTATAACGATGAAATGAAGCAACCTCGAAAACACAGTGTTGCTGGTCATTCTTATCAACACGTAACAAGTCGGTTTATTATTTGAGTCAGAATTTGTGAATCGACATGATTCATAAAACCCTCGCCATCTCTATACTCTTTCTCGCGCTTTCCTTAACCGGACTGTTCTCCCAAATCCAAACCAGTTACGCATCGATAGATGGCTCAATCGAAAGTGCCGCGTTGAACCGCTCTGCTTTCGACTATTTGGTCTCAACCCTATGGAATAGTAGAATTGGTGCTTTCATGACGTCGCCAAAAACTGAGCCTTACAATTTTTGGACTGATGATCAAGCAAAGATACTGAATCTCCTAACTCTCGACTATTCAGGAGTGTATGTGAATCAGACTGCAGATGAATGGGGAGTAGCCGTCCGTAACTATATCTCAAGTGTAACTATGACGAATACTGGTTACGTTCTGCGACGAACCCTCTACCCGCTCACACCATTCGTGTCGAACGGTGACATACGCAATTTTCTTGTCGGTAACAATATCTTCGACATGCGAGGCGATCTTACAATATCCAGAGATCTGACAAATAGGATTGTATTTGATCCTCAGGGTAAGACGGTCGCATACATACAAGCCCACGTATTGAACTATAACGGTACTGACCATGACCTTTCAGCGGCCCAGCAACCAACAAGCGTTCAGCTCATAGTAACCGGTGAAACTGTTGATCTTAGACAGATCTGGGGCTATCCTGATTTCATCCTTAGCATCGACTATTTTCTACAACCCAATAGACCATATCTACTTGTCAAATACACGTTGATTGCAAAAAAATTCTTGTGCGGACCACCAAAATTCATTGTACCATTAGATCAACTTGACCTCATCGGACCAACCGTTTCTCCAGGCGGCCCCCACATCGGCTACGGATGGTTTTGGGCACCCGGTTATCCGGACCAGAGAGCCATCGACGGCGCGACACCTCAACATCTACTTGGCGGTTCCAACACTCCCACCGCAAGATGGAACCAAACGTGGTACATGGTTCATATTCACGACAAATTCGACGGAACTACGAACTCGTTTGCTATAATCGTGGATTGGGGAAGCAACAAGACTGGACTCGTTGCAGTCGACAACCAGCTATACGGATCGCCACTTCCCAATCCAAGACTCGTCGACACGCTTCACTATCTCCGACAATACTACCAACTTCCAGCGAACATGAATCCTGGATCAACGGCTAGCTTTGAAGTGAAGTACTATTTCCTAGCCGCACATGACTGGTTGAATCTCGCGCCCGTCTACCAAGAACTCATGAGTCGAAACTTGAATAACACAGATCTTTCAAGCACCTACGAATATGGCGCCATAGTCTACGGCCTAGCCAAACTCTACCAAGCCAGCAGCAATTTGAACGATTACACGCTCGCAAAGAGAATCGAAAACTATTGGTATAACACTTTCACTGCTACGGGCCCTCTACCGGCAAGAAACGGTACCTACGCCCAATCAATAGGGTTCATGATAAGAGCAGAACTCCTGCTCGCAAAAATTGGGGCGAAAGCAGATCAAAACAGTTTCGCCACACACGCGACCACGGTCATGAATGAATTACTCCAAATGCAAGACACCACGCCAACAGATCAGAACTTCGGAATGATCCGGGAACGCCAATTCGAAAGCGCAAACGGCACCACCCGCTATGGCAACAGCTACATTGACTTTCAAGCGATAGCTATCTCAGCAATGTCCGAATACTTGAGCTATAATGGCTACAGCACGACGATCCATGAGAGAATAAATCTCCTTACGAATCATCTTTTCCTCACAACCCTAACGCCCAGTTATGGCATAGTCAACTATGACACAAAAAGTCAGAAAGAATCAATCCAGATCATCGGACCTGAGCGCGTCGCATGCTGGCTTAACACAAGTTCCAATGTTATA
>DASQZS010000119.1:0-3994 GCA_035638535.1 Candidatus Acidiferrum sp. | reverse complement strand
TGTAGTAACCCTGCCTTCATACAACAGTTTCTTATCTACTGCAACGAAAATATTCTCGCACTTAAGCAGTTAAGTGCGATAGCTCAGTTTTGCGTCGATTAAATATCATGCAGGGATTCCAGTTCTGGGCCTTGAATGATGACGAAGAGCGTCTGCCCGAATGAAGTGAGAGGCTGGGAGCCTGAGCCTCCTCACACCAAAATATGAAGGAGACCCGAATTGGTTCGCGGAAACCCGAATAGTCGGCTCAAGCGGTGACGGTTTCTGAGAACTCCTCTGTCGACTCAAAATTCTTTGCAGTTTTCCAGAGTCTCTCAAACACGGCGTACATTCCTTCGATAAATTTTGCGTTGTTGGTCCAGATGTCGGCTTCTCGGTTATTTCGTTGGGAAGCTTCTTCATCGCTTAAGGCTGGGCCGAAGATGATTTCAGCTTTGTCGATTAGGTCGATGTAGAAGGAAATGTCATTGAGTCTCCTCAGTTCTGCGTATCTTGATAGGTAACGGGCGCTTCGCAAGTTAGACTTGTCAATTTCAGAGATTATCCTTATACGAACCCCGCGTTCCTTTGCGTTCCTTATCGCGCTTGCGAATTCATCTGCGAGTAAGCCTGCTCCTCCTATTCTTCTCAATCCGAATTTGCTGGTGAGGGAAACGTATTCTTCTTTGGCTACTTCTACCATATGCAGATGCCTGGTGATAGCATTGCTTCCACCCGCGATGAGATCGAATCGTTGTTCTCTCCACGCTTCTGTCTGCTTACCATAGCTCGATAGTGAACCGATAAGGAAAGGTTTCTCTCGATTCAAAGCAGCGAATTTTTCGGAGAATCTACCTAACAAAATATCGACCACTTGGACCGCAGGGAGTGGTGTGTACGTTGAGGGCGATCCGGGGCTGCGGACAGCTAGACCTTTGTAGCATAGTTCGTGAAGCGCACGGTAAACCTCAGGGCGAACAGTTTGCAAGGCCGAACTTACGTGACGAGCACTACAAGGACCAAGCTTCAGGAGCGCAAGGTAAGTCCTAGCCTGGAGCGAGGTTAAGCCGAATTCAATTAGCCCGGCAAGATCTTCTGCTGACATGTAGTAACCTGGCCTTAATACAACAGACTCTTATTTGCAGAACCAACTATATTTCTCTTCTAGAGGTTTTAAGCAGTGAATGTCGCAGCTCCAAGATTTCTGAGAGACGCTACAGGCCTTGTAAAAGAAGCTACTGCATTTGACATTTTCCAATTTAATACGGTTTCAGTTTGTGGTGCTCAAATGGTTCCTCCTTGGATACTTTTGGTTCCTTTCATTGGCGCTCCTCTGGGAGCGACGTTTCTAATGGTAACTGTTGGAGCACTTGCGATTGGCGCGATGTACTACATTCTGGCGATCTCAATGCCTAGAAGTGGAGGAGACTACGTTTTTGGTTCAAGGTTGTTGCATCCGCTGGCGGGTATTTTTGCGGGCGTAATGTCTGGAGTGCTTCTGGGAATAGTGAACGGAGCTTGGGGTGCGACGACATGGGTGCCGGTAGGTCTCAGCCCGCTATTCACCTATCTTGGTGCAGTGTGGAATAATCAGTCTCTACTAACCATGGCGACAACAGTCACTAACCCAATCTACTATGGAACCTTGGCTGTGATAGTTACTGTCGGTTTCGCAGCGCTATTGATACTCGGCGGCATGAGAAAATACTTTGTTGTGCAAAACGTACTATGTGTGCTAAGCATC
Source organism: Candidatus Acidiferrum sp. (assembly GCA_035638535.1). Classification (GTDB taxonomy): domain Archaea; phylum Thermoproteota; class Bathyarchaeia; order 40CM-2-53-6; family 40CM-2-53-6; genus FEN-987. Next base: position 2,271 of record DASQZS010000119.1, on the reverse strand, counting down.
ATCACCCAATTTGTAATAATTGGCGTGCTAGCGGTCACGGATCGAAACACCTTCACGCAGGCGCTCAACAGTTTTCTTACGACCTTTAGCCTGGGGCATGATCAAATAATATCCACTGCTCAGAGTCTAGGGTGGACGTCGCCTGCCGCAGTTTCCTTAGCGTTAGCCCTTCAGGCAGGACCAGCTGTTTACGGTTCAATGTTCTGGGTTGAGTTCTCAACATCCTTAGGCGGTGAGATTAAACAGGTTAGACGGTCTCAACTAATCGGAATTGTCGGTTGTTTGCTGTTCTGGACAGTCCTAACCTATGTTACTTTCTTTCTGATGGTCAACATGGTGGGCTATGAATTCATTTCTGCGCATGACTACTTGATTCTGGCAGCCCCACAGGGCTTGGGGTCGCTTCCGGCTGTTCCGCCATATCTTCTCTATGTGATGGTGGCTGGGCGAAATCCATTGCTAGCCACGCTCGTAGCAATAGGTCTCATAGCAGGTACAATTCCGACTGTAGCTTGGGCGTTAATTCTGTTCTCGAGAAGTATTTTCGCAATGTCCTTCGACAGAGTTCTACCATCAACCCTGGGAGAGGTAAGTGACAGATTCCATACTCCGATTAAGACTCTGGTGATCGGTGCGTTTATCATGCTAGTCTGGGTGGTCGCGACCATTTTACCACAAGCAGCATCTTTTGCATCTTACTTTGGTGTTGCCCAGGGTTTTCTCTTGGTGATCACATTCATTGTGATAGGCCTGGGCGCTATGTTGTTTCCGTACATAAGGAAAGAACTCTATGAAACAGCTTGTCCTCAAGTCCTTAGACGCAAGATCCTAGGGCTTCCAGTAATTTCACTTCTCGGCCTCATCGTATTCATTTACAATCTGCAGGATGCATACTTCCTCATGGATTTCCCACAGTACTACGGAATCACACCAATTTTCTTGGGAACGCTCGTAGGAGCTGGCATATTTGCTGTGGGCGCATACTTTGTCGCAAAGGCTTACAGAAAGAAACAGGGATTGGACATAGCGTATCTTTTCAAAACACTGCCGCCCGAATAAGATACCGTGTAATCAGAGAGGATGGGTACTCAGAGGTTAGACCATCGCTTTCCTTTTCGTCCCATTTCCTCTTTGGAATACAATAACCATGAGAGATCCTGCTTAAGGTGCAATTTCTTGAATTTCCAGAGGCCTGAAGTAGTGACGATCATAGGGATCTTCTGCTGTTTGAACACGTCATAGATATCTCTAGCCACTAGGACTGATATTCCGGCATTTGATTCTACTTGGGCAAGATCCTCACTTGGATCTGCCATATCCATCCTTACTTCGGGACACGGGAGCGAATATGGACCCTTTCTGCTTCCAACATACCGATGGCTGAGCGTTATCAGAACTGAAGATTCGTTCGCACGCTTGGCTTTAATGAACTCGAGTGCTCCCTTAGTGAACTCAGCGCGTACAGATACGTTAACGAGTTGTTTGTCTAACCACTTCTTAACTACAGATTCATGCGCGTGAGGGAAGAAGATCTGACGAATAGACCATTGCATGTCATACTTCTTGCATAGACGGACCACTAGTAAACCGCATCCGATAAGGAGGGCGATCAGCGTGAGGTTTGTGACCCAATCGAAACTTCGTCACCTCCAACAATCTTGTTGATTTGACAAGCGCAGGTACATAGTAGTGATATGGTAACCATTAGGTTTGCCTAGAAGAAACCTAAAGAATTGAGAGCGAACAACAAATTTAGAGATCTTTCCGTTGTGTCACGATCAAATTAAGATCAATCGCGTCCGAGAAGCTATGCAGGGCGAGGGGCTTGACGTCCTCCTGTTGCGAATTCCTGAGAACGTAGCCTACATCTCTAATGCTTGGTGTGCACAAGGACTAACGTACCTGGTTTTTCCGCTAGAAAAGGATCCGATTCTAATCTACCCTGCCAGCGAGGTTCCTCCGTCTACGTGGGTGTCTGATGTGAGAGAGTATTCGACGGAAACACCTGATCGACTTAGCGACGCACTTGAAGTTGGCGGAGACTTCGTTCGAAAAGCCCTAGCCGACATCGGTATTAGTTCTGGCACGGTCGGGGTAGAGCAGTCATGGGAGCTTGTAGCCGGCACGTACTCGCGCTATGAGGTGAATGTAATGGGGGAACACACGCTTTCGGCGTTGAAGAAAAAAATTACAGACTGTAAGTGGAAAAATGCGTCCTCTCTACTCATCAAGGCTAGAGCCATCAAAACCCCTAACGAGGTCAGGATGCTC
>DASQZS010000118.1:0-3783 GCA_035638535.1 Candidatus Acidiferrum sp. | reverse complement strand
TACAATGATCAAAAGACTGGCTCTGCCTAAAGCAGGACCATTTAATCCTAAGAACGGCGTTAACGCCCATGCGACTAAGAGCAGTCCCACCAGCCCAAGGACATTAGCGACAGTGTACAAGCGAAGTTTCCCGAGTGCAAGGAGAGCGCCCGCGTATACGGCGCCTAGGGAAGTTAGACCCGTAGTTATGGACACGATCACTGCGGGCAAGATTCCATCCAGATAGTCAAGACCGAAGATTCTCACCGGTACCTCCATCATTGCCGCGAGTCCAAATGAAACAGGCATCACGCTGAGTGAGACATAACGTGTGTAAGAGCGGATAATGTCGTGCAATTCCTCAATCCTGTTCGCAGCGAACAACGCTGCCACGACTGGCAGGAAGGCCGTGACAAGCGCATAAGGAGCATAACTTGCCACGCTCGCTGCAGCCATTGCCACATTGTAAATCGCAAGCTGAGAAAGCCCCTGTTCAGAAAGTGTAATGAGTCGATCGGCCTGATTGATCACAAAACCAACTATTGCCGCAAATAAAGTGTACAAACTATAATGCGCCCATTCTCCTGCAGAAAAACTTCCGACTCCAGTCTGCCCGCTTAACCTCCTCAACGTCCGTTGCATGGCAAGCAAGAGCAACACAGAGTCCCCACAGATCCATCCGACAAGAACTCCCGCGATAGCAAAATACCACAACAATATGGCCGCTAAAGCATACCTAACAACACTCCAGACAATAATGTACAACCCACCAACATTGGTGTCACCCAAAGCTATGACTGAACCAAGACAAACCTGCCCCATGGAGATCACTAGAATGTCAATGGCAGAAAGTTGAACGAAATACGAAAGAACTGCTTGACCTCCAAGAAAGGGAATTACGATAGAAGGCAGAGAACCTAAAACTCCAACCACAAATACCCCGAGAAGAGCCGAGGAGACTAATGCTGCTTTGAAAACTTTCAACGCTCCGTTTCGTTCGTTCTTAGCCAAGAATTCAGGAATAAATTTCAGCACAGCCAACGGTGCAGGGATCGATCCGACATAAACAATCGGCTGTGCAAAGACGCAGATCACCACGAAGAACCAAATCATAATACTTAGGGAAGTGACCACTCCAACCGCAATCGTCGAGCCCAGTCGATTTGTCAACAAAACATAGTAGAGCATGTTTGCAAGAAGTGCAGTTATATTCGCCACAAAGAGTGAAACGCCTCCTCTACCAACAGCTACGCGCTCTTGCATCAGATCTTGGCTCCAATCGACCGCCGCTCAGTGACTACTACATAATTACTTCATCAGGGAATATCAATACGTTCTAAAGAAATGATCGCGCGACTCAAAGAGAACCAATAACATACTCTTCGAAATATTGTCTTCCTATGCATAAGAAAGATATAGTGCACTCAATCTTTGCCGTTTTGGTGAACCAATATCACGCACCGGTGGAGTCGGCTCCGCCTACTATCACAACTGTTACTGATCGTAGTTATGATAGGTGGGTTGATGTGGTATGCTGGATTCAAATCTGTAATCGCGGCTTTAGCCAAGATTAATCCGTCGTATCTTCTTCTCTCTTTTCTATCATATTTCCTCATTAACGTTCTATTCACAGTTCGAATCATTAGAGTTCTTCAAAGGCAAGGAATCAGAGCAAAATTCGGTAAAACCCTACTGGCCCAATATGCTGGCATGCTGTCAAGCGATGTAACCCCTGGTCGATCGGGATATTTGCTTACACCAATCTACTTGAAGAACCAAGCAATAGAGACCTCAGCCAGTCTCTCATGTATTATTGGAATTCAAGCAATCGAATTTCTTATGAAAGTCGTTGGTGGGGCTCTGGCCTTGATCTATCTTCTAGAACAGACCGGAATCTCACGCGAACTATTCTGGGTCGGTTCGGTAGGAATAGGATTGATGCTATTGGGAAGTTTTGTATTAGCGGCGATAATCTGGTCACCCAGAGCAACCGCTGTAATCAGAAAATTAGCGGGATCAAGATTTCTAATACGCTATACGAGTCGCGTAATGGCAAAAATGGAAGAATTCGGTGAGAATGCAGCCAAGACACGTAGTGCAATTCCTGAGATTACGCTCATAACTCTCCTATCTTGGATCTTGAAAGGATTCGAATGGTACTTCCTAGGCCTAGCCGTTGGAATAACAACCGTTCCATGGCTGGGCTTCTTCCTAATGCACCCCTTAATCACCGCCTTCGGCTTTGTTCCTCTCACTCCATCTGGCATAGGATTTCAGGAGGGTGCAATCGTTGGTGTCTTCCTACTACTTGGGGTAAACGTTCAATTGGCCGTCGTATTCGCTATCCTCGCAAGAGGACTCTTAATAATAGAAGATCTAATCGGAGTACCTCAGATCGCACGATCAGCACAATACGGTTTGCTCGCTACAACAAAAATAGTTCAACGCGAAACAGAATGACACAGGTGAAACTAATTTGACAGTAGAAGATCATGAAGTATCAGCACTTCAACGATTGGGTTTAACAGAATATGAATCGAAAATCTATCTTACACTTCTAAAAATGGGCCCGATAAAAGCAAGTGAGGTAAGCTTCCAAGCCCATGTTCCGCGAACGAAAACATACGGAGCCATAAGACAACTCCAAGAAAAAAGTTTGATAAGCATTTTTCCAGGAAAACCAGAAATCTACTTCATCGACAAATCTCCCGACGAAGTCCTCTCACCGATAGTAAACAACCGCGAAACTGAACTAAAAGAAAGTAAGGACCTCATACAAAATCTAGCCCTTGTCTTCAAAGCAAAAATGATTGTGAAGGGCGAAATTAGGAAAGAGTCAGGAGAATTGTGGATGATTCAAGGGAGAGCAAACATTTTCGAAATATTGAACCAACAATTCTTGGGCGCCAAAAATTTCATCCACTACTTCACAACCGCCAATGGATTGGTTCGCGCATACAAAGCGAACGCGGATATGCTCGAGAAAGCTTCGAGACGCGGAGTCGTCGTTAATATGCTTACTAATATTTCGAAAGAAAATGTCACAGTGGCACGTGAGATGGCTGAGATTATCGAACTGAAAAACAATAACAATTCTCTTCCACCGGAAACATCAAGCTTCATTTCAGTTGATTCGCATGACCTAGTAATATTAGAGGCTAGACCTGACGATCTGAGCATAGATCGCGGCACCGATTCCTCAGTATGGACAAATAACGCGTCACTCGTAGCAGTCCATCATCAACTCTTCCTCAAGCTGTGGGATGCCTTACCGAAATTCAAAGCTTCAGAAGCTAAATGATGGAACATTTGTCGAACAGACACGAACCACCACCATCTACTTCTCAGAGGGAAATTTCGATGCAGAGGTATCTTCTTTGTGAGGTTTGTGGAAAACACTTCACCTGTGCAACTGGAATTCGTGATTGTTGGTGCAATCACATCACGCTCACAATTCATCAATTGGAATTGCTCAAACAACGCGCACAAGACTGTGTATGCTCGGACTGCCTTACCAGGTTCGCACACACGATCGTTATTGAGTAAATGCAGCCAAGCCGTCGACATCTCCGCATTTCCCGAAGATAAAACTGATGAAGTCGCGTATTGTCAGGTTCAATTGCGACACGCAAATATTCTTAATACTTTTTGACCTTTCACCCGTCCGTTAGGTGTACGTGATGTCTGAAAGAAGAATCATCGATGACGCATCCTTCCCAAACGAATGGCCTAAAGTCGGCGACCATGAGGGCCACGAGATAAGGAAGAAGGAAGGAGTCAGCAAAGAGCTCGGCGTTCACGGTG
>DASQZS010000117.1:0-2499 GCA_035638535.1 Candidatus Acidiferrum sp. | reverse complement strand
TTGCCGCTCTCTCCCCTGATCACTCGCTGAAAGCCTTCTTCCGCTTTCTCGAGCGGAAGTCTATCCGTGATTACGGCACTAGGCGTAACTTTCTTACTGGCAACAAGGTTGACCATGCGTTCCCATGTGCCAAACATCGCTCGGCCTGTGCTCCCAAATACGGTCACTTCCTTGTAGATTATCATCGAGGTTGGTTCAATCTGAACCGGCTTGTCGGAAAGGCCGACCAAGCCGACACGGCCACTCTTCTTCACTGCCTGAAGTGCTTGAACGGTCGTTATCGGTGCTCCCGCGAGCTCGATCACAACGTCAGCGCCTTTGCCGTTCGTTAACTCCATGGTTCGCTTGACTATGTCCTCTTTCTCAGTATTGACGTAGACATCGGCTGATCCGATTTTTCTTGCTAAGTCTAATCTGAATTGTTTGAGTTCGGCAGCTATCACGGTTGATGCACCTGCCACTTTTGCGATCTGTTGTGCGAAAATTCCTATAGGGCCCGCTCCCATTACGAGCACTACGTCACCTGGCTGTATTCCCACTCGTTCAATTGCGTGGACAGCCACACCGAATGGTTCGAATACGGCACCTTCCTCAAAACCCACGCCTGAAGGCAGCTTGTAAGCAACTATCTCTGGCACTGCAGCATAATCAGCAAATGAGCCTTCAGCAGTTTGGAGTCCGTAGATCAGCATGTTCTGACAAATATGCATGTTTCCATTTCGGCAGCAGGAGCAATATCCACAAGGAATATGGGATTCTCCAGCAACGTTATCGCCTGGTCTTAGCGACTTAACATTGCTTCCTACCTCCACAATCTTACCTGCCCACTCGTGACCAATCGTCATTGGTAGCGGCGACTTCCATCGTGTTGTTTGTTCGTCCCAGCGATATATGTGGAGGTCTGAACCGCATATCGCGGTAGCCTCTATTTTGACGAGAACTTCTGAAGATTTAATCTTAGGATCTTCGATTTCTTGGACTTCTACGCCCGGCTTCGGAACCGTCTTTCTAATTGCTTTCAACCGCTTTATTCCTCAATCATTTGAATCCGTTTGTCGGCAAAGTTTCATTGAACATTATCTTAGCTTAAGATATGCCGGTCGTGCAGGGAAAGAACCGGTCGTTCTCGGGGCTGAAAAAATGCTATCGAATTCAAATACGTCAACAAATAAACGAAGTCGAGGCAGATTCGAATGACAGACAGTGCAAAGCCAATCGTTGGCTTAACGATGGGAGATCCAGCCGGCATAGGTCCTGAAATAATCTGCAAGATGTTTGCTGACAGAACAGTCTATGGCTTTTCCAGACCCTTAGTTATTGGAGATAGTGGATGCCTGAACGAAGGAATGAAAGTAGGCAAAGTATCCCTTCAGTTGAATTCAATCAAGAAGGCTAGTGAAGCTAAATTTGTTCCTGGAACCATCGACGTCATCGATCTACATAACGTTGACATCAAGAACCTGAAGATGGGCGAACCGCAAGCCATGGCGGGAAAGGCTTGCGTAGAATACATCAAGAAAGCTGTCGAACTCGCAACCATTGGTGAAATTGATGCGATCGTAACCGGTCCGATAAATAAGAAAGCGATGAACATGGGTGGATACAAGTATGCTGGCCACACCGAACTGCTGGCCGACTTAACCAACACGAAGGACTTTGCAATGCTGCTCGTGACTGGGCCTTTGAAGGTCATCCATGTTTCAACTCATGTTTCGCTCGTGGAGGCTATACGACGAGTCCAGAAAGAACGAGTTACGACTGTCATCAAATTGGCCGATCAGGCGCTTAGAGAGTTGGGAGTCGCTCATCCTCGGGTTGCTGTGGCAGGTCTTAATCCTCACGCGGGAGAGGATGGAATGTTTGGCAATGAGGAAATAGAAACAATTGCACCTGCTGTTGAGGCTGCGAAGAAAATGGGAATCGACGTATCAGGTCCGATCGCTCCCGATACCATCTTCCTGCGAACGAAGAAAGGTGAATTTGACGTGGTTGTCGCAATGTACCACGACCAAGGGCACGTTGCAATTAAGATGCTAGGCTTCGAGCTTGGAGTAAACGTTAGCATTGGATTACCTATCATCAGGACATCGGTCGATCATGGTACAGCTTATCGTCGTGCCGGTCTCAAACTAGGGACCGGTGATCCTACAAGCCTTATCGAGGCAACTCGACTGGCAGCTCAAATAGCTAAGAGTAGGACAAGACGCTAGGCGTCGTTGAGGAATAATCCCGGCGCCTTCAAAATGCGAAAGAACAAATGGCGAACAGAGCGCGTTGAAAGGAAAAGGATCACGAACCGTGATTCAACTGGAAGGTCCACATCGCATTCACAACGAGTAATAATCGCTGATGATCTCACGGGTGCATGCGACGTCGGAATTCAATTTGCAAAACGCGGTATCTCAACCTCAGTAATTTTTCGTAAACCTTCTGCGCGGGATTTCAAAGCCGCTGGTTTGATTGTATATAATACTGAAACACGGAATGAATTTGAAAAAG
>DASQZS010000116.1:0-3015 GCA_035638535.1 Candidatus Acidiferrum sp. | reverse complement strand
GTAAGTGTCTTCTCGTAGTATCCAGATACGTAGTGAAGATTGGGTGCGTCTGGATTAAATCCTAATGAGTTTAGCTGCTTCTTTAAGACTGATAGGGTTGTTCGGAAGGAGCCTTCTTTCCACTCCAAGTAATTGTCTTTCTCGTCCTTCTTCGTGGGCAATCCCTGAAAGCTGTCGAAAGCGTAAACGTGGAAGTCGTCCATGGCATATCCTGTACGTTCGCAAAACAATCTCAATGTGCTGAGGTATCTTCCAAGTGTGCGTATCCCAACGCCGAATTCGTAGTAATTTACCTGAGGTTTACCTGTGAACAAAAGATTACGATGGCTCTGCCTGTTAATGACGGAGTAGAACCACGATGAGATCGGATCCAGATCAGCCAGATGCAGACCTCGCTTCGAATAGGTCAAGATCTTCTTTGCTACATTACGTCCGACTTGCATTGGATTCGACAATATGTGATCCTCCTGAACTCTTTGGGTAGTTCAATAAGCGACTATTAGTAATAATCTCTTATTGAGTTAGGCAACTTTATTCACGATTATGTTCATCGAGAAAAGCAGTGTTAGAGAGGAGAAGAAGAATGGGTACAACTGGCTCGATAAACTTGCGATGGGCTGTGAAGAAGATTCTCCCGAAACGTGTGGTTGACTTCATACGACAGATTCTCCCTGAATCGATCTATTATCCAGGGTATGGTCACACAACGTTAAGCGGAGCGAAAACGCAAAATCTGCTTCGTCTCCTCGAGAGTTCTGCTGTGCTTGAAGGAGATGTAATAGAGTGCGGTGTTTTTCGTGGTGGTTCGCTTGTTGAGATTGCATGTCGGTTGCGAGAATTGGGCTCTAATAAGAAGATCTTTGGGGTTGATACATTTGAAGGACACCCTTTCCAATCTGAGGAAGATGTTCCAGATGATGGTCGAGTGGTCCACCGAACTGGCCTCTTCGCAGACAATCACTTAGATCAGGTCCAAAAATGTTTGAAAGAGGCAAGTCTGACTAATGTTACCTTGTTGAAAGGGTTAGTTGGGGAGGTCCTTCCGCAACAATTTGGCGAGGACAAATTCTGTTTTGCACACTTGGATCTAGACCTTTACTTGAGCACGAGAGACGCCTTGGCATTTATCGCTCCTCGACTTGTTCCCGGAGGCGTCATTGTCTTCGATGACTATGGAGGATTCGATTCGCCCGGAGTCACAAAAGCTGTCAACGAACTCTTGGGAGACACGAGCGTCCAAATCACAGTCCGTTCTAAGGACGGCAATCAAGCGTTCTGGAGAAAACCTGCTTCTCCACAGGATGTCGTGCCGTTCGATCAATCCTATCAAGTGCGGTGAACCGGAGTATTACGTTCCACGACCTTAACCGCCTCGTCCAGAGTCCGAACAAGAAAATCGGGTTCAGCGTTCTGCTCTGACAATAACTTAAGCAGGAAACCGTTTACTGATGCGACCAAGATCGTCTTACATCCGGCTGTGCGCCCAGCTTTCATATCAACAATGCCGTCTCCGATAAAGAACGTGTCCGGAACCGAAAAACCATGATCACTGGCCGCCCTTAAAATTAATCCAGGCTTAGGCTTTCTGCAATTGCAAACCACCCGATATTCCTCGCGGGAACCCTGCGGGTGATGAAAACAGTAGTATTCACCATCAACATATGCTTCTCCCTGCCTTAGCAACTCTCGCATCCTACGGCTTATGGAATCAAAAGTTGCCTCGTCAAAATGGGCTCGCGCCATCCCCGGCTGGTTAGAAATAACAAAGACCTTGAAACCCATCTCATGGAAGCGATTAATTGAGCTGACTGCGAACGGAGTCAATTTCATCTGATCAGGCAGGAACGGACTGTCAACTGTCCCCTGCTCGGGAAAATACATTAGCTCATTTATGACACCGTCTCGATCTAACAAAACTGCTCTCAAATTCACAAATATCACTCATCAAATCCAATTACTGGAGCTTATGATTCGACCTGAAATTCCACAAATTCAACCTGATGAGATAGCCAGCCTTCGCAGCGTAGAACGCTCCGGCCAGGAACGTGCCGATCACCGGATAAAATGGAAATAGCCATCCCAACCACTGAATTCCAGGAAACAGAATCGCTGTAATGAAGATGAGCGTATAAAGCCACGTCTCCTCACGTGGATGTAGCGCCAAACACGCGCTTAGTAAAGGTGAAACCGGCAAGAAATGGTACGCGCTCCCACCGTAAACATCCGCCCCAACCATGAGCGCCAAGAATGATACAGACACAAGATGGATAATGTTTGAATGCCTTCTCCAGTATCGAAAAACTACGTAAAGCTGAACCAAAATTACTACAGGTGCAAGTTTAACCACAAAAGCCCATGAACTACCTCCAAGAATATCCAACCCCAAAAATCTCAACAACCATGGTTCGCGCCCTGGAATACTCAATACACCGGTCAACGAGGATGAGTTCAGGCAGCCACTGGTTTCTCGCATAAAAAATGCAAAGATTACTAGAAATATAGGAATCAAGCAGCCAACAAAAAGATAGATGCGAGCTAACCTGGCACGCGCAAGAGGCAATAGGAACGGTAATGATACACATGGAAATACCCGTAATAGCCCAGCGACGACCGTGCAGATTCCAGTACGTAGCCACTCTTCGTCGAATCCAAAGTTCAAAGCCAATAGAACGATCGCGGTAGGAATAACGTCCATCGCCCCGTATACGTACAACCAATAAATGTTGAACGGATTAACGAACCACGTCAGACTTGCCAAAGCAGAACTTGTCTTCGATCGCGTAAGCCTCCAGATCAGTCGCCATAACAAAACTCCAGTCACAATATCCGAGAATAAAATTGGTAATTTCATAAGCAGTGCTAAAGCCATCGCAGGACCAGAAAAATTAACCAAACTCAGCATTGACGGATGCTGGATCGGTAACATAGTCCAAACCCAAAAGAACGGCGTAAGGATCAACTCTATCCCGAAGTACACCCCGAACGGAGACCAACACGGAATTGTTCCCACACTAA
>DASQZS010000115.1:0-3225 GCA_035638535.1 Candidatus Acidiferrum sp. | reverse complement strand
TTTAATGGCTGCTGCTTCAGGGATTATGTTTTGGTCTTTTCTTGATTTGATGAACGACGCGGCTTTGCTTGACGTTGCTCAGGGTTTCACTGGAGGTTTGGAACACTTTTTGTTGGTCGGCTCTTTCGCGGTAGCTTTGCTTTTTCTGTTCCTGTTAGATCGGGGTTCCAGTGCTACGCAACGCGCAAAAGGACACGAGATACCGCTCTCGTATGTGACAGCGCTTCTTGTCGCGTTGGGTATCGGATTTCATTCTCTGGGCGAAGGAGTGGAGATCGGTTCTTTGATTAGGTACCTGTATACGATCGCTCCGACTTCTTCGAGTCTAATTACCGCCATCGGTGGGCTGGGTTCTGCTGTAGCATATGTCTCTCATAAATTCCTGGAGGGTTTCGTTATTGGAGTCTTCGCGACCGCTTTTAAGACATCCTTCGTACGTAGGCTTATCCTTGGTCTTGTGGCCGGTATCCCAACGATTATCGGTTTGGGGATGGCGCTTCTGATCTCTGTTGATGCAACCATCTATTTTGCTGTGGGAGCAGCAGCGGTTCTCTATATCGAATACAAGTTGATCCCCAACCTGACACGTAGGGACGGTACTCTAGTTTACGTTGTGGTTTTTCTTCTTGGTTTTTACTTGATGTATTTAGCAGGTCTATTCCATTCTTATACCACAATTTTCTAGTCACAACCGAATTCTTGCGTCCAAACAAGCTACATTTGTCATCTGATGCTTTCGTTGGTCGTACAGCCATTCGGCTTTTCATCTGACTATTAGAACGGAACAGTGCGCGTGGCTGACTACGCCTGATGAGACGCTTCCAATTAGTAGTTTTTTGAATCCAGTTATTCCTCTCGTTCCCATAACGATAAGGTCAACGTTGCTCTTGGTTGCCTGTTCTAGGATTGTTTCCACGACCGAGAACGAGTATTTTTGAATTAGGTGAGTAGCTTTCACATCTTTCGCTTCGGCTGATCGAATAACTTCATCCACGATTGAATCTGCCTTTTTATGGGCTGACTCAAAATACTCTTTCAATTCAGCGTCATAACTAGGGTTTAACTCTGCTTTCGCCAATCGTCCTGCGGGAACTGCGATTACGTGTAAGACTGCCAGTTCTGCTCCAAACTTTTTCGCAACCTCGATAGCCAAGTTAGCGGCGCGGGCCGCGCTTTCTGATCCATCGGTTGGGAGGAGGATACGGTTGATTCGAGTTTCGGAAAGCGAATTTGATCCCATGATTCGAACCCACTACCATTTGTAAGTCGGCTCTAAATAGACTTGTCTAGATAGACTTGTGGCGGCTAACTTAATGAAAAATGCCTAACAGGTAAGGAGCATGTGCTTTAAGTGTAGTCGCCTCACATATGTTTAGGCGTGTCTAAGTTTTGAGTGAGGAAATTAATTGATTCCGAATCGACTCTCTAGAGCTCACAGTTTCCTAGGATCGATTTGGAGTTCAGGTTATTGGAAGTTTTTCGGACCTGCTATCGTCGCGAGCGTAGCTTACATTGATCCGGGGAATTTTGGTACTGATATTTCAGGTGGAGCATCGTTCGGGTATCTGCTGTTGTGGTCGGTTATGCTTGCGAATTTGATGGCGATGCTGCTGCAGTATCTTTCCGGGAAACTTGGAATTGCGACGGGAGCGTCGCTGGCCGCCCTAGTCCATGATAAGCTGAAAACTCGTTCGAAGATTGTTTCTTACTGGTTGGGGTCAGAGGCTTTTGCTGTTGCTACAGATCTGGCTGAATTCTTGGGCGTAACTTCAGCGATCCACCTGCTCTTCGGTGTGCCACTCCTTATATCATGTTGGATTTCGGCAGCTGACGTTATAGTAGTCTACGCCTTGGCCGGGAAAAAGTTTCGCCGTATTGAAATGTTCATCACGATCATGATAACCACTTTAAGTCTTGGTTACGTGTATGAATTACTAACTACCAAACCTGACGCAGCCCAGTTTGCCTTTCATTCCATTGTACCCTACATGAGTATGGCCAATAATGCTCAGCTGTTTATTGTTGTCGGCGTGATCGGGGCTACGGTTATGCCTCACGCCCTGATTGCTCATTCTTGGTTGACGAAGAACAAGCTTACTAGTGGTGATGAGGAGGAGAAGAAGCGTTTGTTGAAGTATCACAAATGGGATACGATAGTGAATATGTCGAACGCGAGCTATGTTAACCTCGCCATTATGGCTATGGCTGCTGCGGCCTTCTACTTCCATGGCTTCACGAATGTAGCGACGATTGATGACGCCTACCGAACCCTCACGCCACTCTTCGGGGTAGCTGCGAGCATCGTTTTCGCGATAACTCTCTTCGCGTCCGGATGGTCCTCATCAACGATGAGCGTGATGTCTGGGCAACTCATTTACGAAGACCTCCTAGGACGCGATTGCCCGATCCAAGGAACGAAATTCAGCCCCTGGGTGCGGAGGATCCTCATACGTGTCATAAACATCGTGCCAACCAGCATTGCTATTTCACTAGGCTATGACCCACTTATCCTCTTAGTCTACAGTCAGGTAATCCTAAGCTTCTTGATTCCTCTTCCAATGATCCCCCTAATCCTATTTACGAAGAGTAAGGAGATTATGGGAAACTTCGTAAACCGCAATATCACAACAATCCTAGCAGTAATCTGCGCCATCATAATTATTGGGTTAAATGCATACCTCATAATCACATCCATATAGAGGACACGAACATGACTCAGAATCCGACAACAAATCCGCTTCTGTTTTCAAGACCTAATCCCGCCTCCGATCTAACTCGCGTGGAAGATTATCTTGAAGTCGTTTACGAACTCATACAGAAGAAGGGCTACGCCAGAGCGGCAGACATCGCCCAGAGTCTAGGCGTCAAATCCTCCAGCGTAACAGTCATGCTTCAGAAACTACATGCTATGAGGTTCATTGTGTATGAGCGTTACCGAGGCCTCACGTTGACAAGTAGCGGAGAACGGTTAGCGAGATCGGTTCAGCAGAGGCATCTGGTGATCCTAAAATTCCTTCAGATTCTAGGCATCGAAGAGAAAACCGCGAAAGCAGACGCTGAGGGGATCGAACACCATGTTCATAAGGCTACTGTTGACCGATTCGCTCGCTTTGCCGACTATGCAGTCCAGCATCCGACCTGGTTTCGGGCTTTCGAAGAAACCTTGAGGTAGGCATCATTACGATTTCGCACCTAGTCCCATCAACCGAAGACTTCCCGCTACCG
>DASQZS010000114.1:0-5109 GCA_035638535.1 Candidatus Acidiferrum sp. | reverse complement strand
CTTGATCCTCCCAATCACGCTTGAACTTCCCCTCATCCAGCCCAGCCTCCTTCACGGCCTCAAAGATTCCAGCCTCTTGAGTCACATCTTGGAATTCAACAATATTACGCCGCAACAGCGCACGGTAAAGACGATGACCTTTCTCCTCGCCCTGCCTATTGCCAGCGACAACCGCAAACGTTGCCGGCAGGAGGTTTTTGGGCATACGATCAAAGCGATAATCTACAAACATCGGCACGCCCATTATATCACGCGCTTCCGTGGCCCACGCAATCACACCTGCGTCGTCAAGTCCATAATTCTTCTTGTGCTCTTCAATGTCTTCGTAAGGGGCTCCGTACATGATGACCGTATTGATTTGATCACCGTAAACTAGCCGCAAACGGTTGAAAACTGATTCAAATCCCCACGACCACCAACATGTGGGAGCCGTGAAGTGTACTACAGCGATACGATGATCATGACTCATTCTATCTTCAAATCCCCTATTCCTTCGCTTAAAGTATAACCTTCACTTCTATGTTTGTTTTGCTGACAGGCGCACAAACACGGCGCACTAGGGATACGGATTTTTTCCGCTCAGGAAGAACTAAGAAACTCCTTTAATCATTAAGTGGCATGCGTCGAATCAGACGTCGGAATGCCCGCGACCACTCTTCCAAGATGTATCATCAAGGAATGCGCAAGCTTCAAGATCAATTCGACAGCAGACGAATCGCAGACCGACTCGAACAAGTCACTGTCCACAAAACATTCACCGAATCCGATCGTTCCTTCATAGAGCAATCCGCATTCTTCTTTATCGCAACCACCGATGCCCAAGGTTGCCCTGAATGTTCATACAAAGGCGGCTTGCCAGGATTCGTACGAATCTTGGATGATCGAACCTTAGCCTTCCCTGATTATGACGGAAACGGAATGTTCCGAAGCTTGGGCAACATACTCGCGAATCCGCGAATCGGATTACTATTCATCAACTTCGAAGACCCAGACCGATTGAGAATCAATGGCGTAGCCACCGTTCACCGCAACGATCCATTAGCCTCCACCTTCCCCGATGCCAAACTCATAATACGAGTCAAAGCTCAACGAATATTTCCCAACTGCCCTCGATACATCCACGAGATGAAACTAATGAAATACTCCGTGTATGCCCCACACCGAAAATATGTTCCCCCAGTCCCAGAATGGAAGAAACTACCTGAATTCAAAGACGCGTTACCACACGAGAGTGGACACTAGCGGTGATCGATCATTACCGCGAGCGTGACGTCTCTTTACATTAAAGTACTATATACGCGAACATCCTAAATCTATACATCGTGATATGATTTGGCAAAAATGGAAGTTAAGAGTCTAAATGTTCCCGACGAAACTAGAAATTTCGAGAAAGGCAAAGTTGAACTAGTGAAAATGGGCGGCGGTGTTATCGGGCGTGCAGTTTTCCAGCCCGGATGGAAATGGTCAACATCAGTGAAACCATTAGTCAAAACCAAGAGTTGTGAAGCCCCACACTTCCAGTATCATGTTTCCGGCGTTCTTCACATCGTGATGGATGATGGTACCGAGCGCGACTGCAAGGCAGGAGACGTGTCGTTTGTCCCAACCGGTCATGACGCCTGGGTCGTCGGCAACGAACCTGTTGTCGTGGTCGACTTTCAAGGCATGATCGACTACGCGAAACAGTCCAAGTAGTGAAGTCGAATTTGATTACCCTATAGTTAGAAACTTGTTTTTCTAACTATAGGTCTGTATTAACCGCGCGAGTTGTCGACTCGTTGTTGATTTGACAACTCGTCGATTGACCTTTCGCTAGGGTCTACGCGCTCCACCAGGATTTGCATTTACCGCAGTGGTGATTGTTTTCGTGACCCTTTTCCCTGTCACATGTACCGCAGTTAGACGACCGGCAGGACTTGCCACACTTATCCAATTTCATCACTCCTGCTATAGTGATGATTGATTATATGTAATTTTTCTTTGTGGTGTCTTGTGTGTGGGATATCTCTACATGGTTCGCTTGGAAAGCAATATGGCGACGGGCATAAGGATGACACTGCTTACCAATAATATCAGCAGGTCGCCGCCGATAGCGTTCAATCCAAGTCCGAGGTAGATTATGCGTCGAAGCGCATCGTTACCATAAGTCCACGGCAATGAGTACGCTATTGCCGCTCCTCCGGGTGCGAGCAATAATGGAGATTGAGTTGTACCTGCGAGGCTGAACAGTGGAAAGGTCATAGCTATTTCGAGGACAGTTAACGTTGCTGAGCTTCGAATCCTCGAAGACATAACGAGACCAAGGGAAAGCGTGAATATGGCTATCAGAGTGGTGGTTAGGAAGATTAGTAGCAGATTTCCGCGGATGACGAGCCCGTCAAGCCTGAAGATGATCAGCATAAGGGCGGTACGAAGGATAGTAAGAACTACTGTCGCTACCATCTTGCCACTATAGATAGCAAACATGCTTACCGGCGAGAGAATGAGGCGAGGGAAAGTGCCGCGCTCGCGTTCTCTTGTTATGGCGTTTGTGATGTCATCAAACGCGCCGAGAATTGCAATCATGCCTAAGAATCCTGGCAGAATCGGGTCCCCGGTTGACGGCCTACCAGAGATGGGCGTGGTGATGACTTCCACGGATGCTATCTTAACTCCGAAGCTCAGATAGCCGAATTGTGATTCCTGCAACACTTCTTGAATGGCCTGATCAACAGCTCCGCTGGCCAATGCAGCTGAAGTTGCTTTGGAATTATCCGTTTCCGTCACGAGGAAGGCATGCCCACGCGCAATATCTCTACCAAACCCCTGTGGAATCACTACCGCACCAACGGCCTGCCCGGAGGTAACAGCTTGGAACGCCTGTTCCTGCGTCTGCACCATTTGGGTGACTCGAAGGTCTGGTGAAGTTGTAAGTTTGTCCAATAGTTCCTTTGATGCGGCGGAATGGTCTAAGTCTGCGACGACTACTGGGATGTTATGAGTTGTCGCAGAAAACGCTGAAGAGATGACGATAAAAATTCCGATAAGGATTATCGGAAATAGTATCGTTAATAGTAACGAGACTGGGTCGCGACGTAACTGTTTCAGTTCCTTGATCGCTATGGCTATCGTGTCGCTGATGAAGTGATTCAGGTTGCAAGCCTCTCTCTGAATACATGAAACATAACTATTGCCAGCGCGTAGAACCCAACAATAGAACCTACTATGACCTGCAGGTCAGTCGTAAGAGAGAGCAAAGGTCTGCCGACTAGGATCGTTCGACGCATCGCATCAAAACCATATGTGAACGGCAGCACGTTCGCAACGACTTGAGCAAAACCGACGAGGAGTTCCTTGTCAATAACTAAACCACTGAAAGCGAACAACGAGAGAATGAGGAAGAACTCCAAAATTACGACGGCTCTAGCGCCAACCTTCAAAGAGGCAACTATGAACCCCAACCCCATCGTCATCAATGCGAGTAAAAGGGACAATGCTAGGACGGTATCCAATCCTGTGTTTGGACTTGCGCCATACAGGTAAACTGAAAGTGCCAGAACTATGAACGTGCGGGCCGTACTCAATACGAGGTCGAAGAGTGTCTTCCCGAGCAGCAACGAACCGGTTTGCATTGGACTCACTACTAATCGAGCGAAAGTTCCTTCTTCACGTTCATGGGAGAATCCTCCCGCGATCTCATAGAAGACCGCGAAGATTTGCACGACAGCTAGCACAACCGCAAGTCCGGCGTCAAAGGATGCATACGTAGTACCTTTGTTGATTACCTCTACTCCACCGACAGAATTCTTCAAGATCGGAGTTAGAATCGGTTGGAATTCTAGATTCGGATCGAAATTCTGAACATAGCTGGTTAGGGTGCTGGAGATCTGATCGGATACTCCAGGCTCACTATCATCTGTGTATAGTAAGATACGTGCTTGTTGTCCATTTTCTAGGTTAGCCTGAAACCCTTTCGGCACTACTATGACGGCGTAGTATCGTTTCAAGCCCAACGAAGCTATGGCCATTCGTGAATTGGTAGTTTGAATTAAATTATGAAAGTCCGAGGATGTTATGAGAGTTCTCCATAGCCGGGCTGAAGCTATCGTATTATCTTGGTCCACGAAAGCGATTGGAATATTCGCGGTTGGGTAAAATGTTGTACCAGCACCACCGCTCCCTGCCCCGAGGGAAACTGTGAAGAATAAAGGGAGGATTACGAGTGAAATCAGAATCGCGGAACGGTTGCGCCGGAACTGACGCAATTCACTCGCGGCTATAGCCACGCTATCGTCAAGAAATCTCGAAATGGACATCTTCAATCCAGCGTGTGCTACGCACTTTCTTCTGCACAGCGCGGTTCAGAGATTGATTTATTCTTCTTAACCTTGCCCTTGCGATTTCCGTTAGTTTAGGGCTTTCAGTTTTGTTTCCATGCTTGCAGGTTTGTCGCGTCGATCGTCAATTTTCAGGTTGGTGACCACTCTTTTGGCGCCTGCTTCTACTACTGCCATGTGAGCCGCCTTAACGGCGTTGAGGATATCGTCAATATTCGAAGCTTCAACTGATGTACAATTTGGGCCTGAGATGGTCTTGAGTCCTGATTTCTTCAGTTCCTTTACAGCGACGCGGACGAAGGGTCCGATGCTCGGTCCTTCTCCTAGGACGGATACGCTGACTTCCGCAACTATCATTTTTCGATCAGCTATAGTGAGATAAGTCCTCCAAATAGCCTCGCCGATACAAGCATCAGCTTGATGGTCAGTTTGGGAGCCCGCGTCCGAGCTGGCTGGTCAGGACGTGTTTGTGTAGGCTTCCTCGCCGAACTGAGATATGTCCAGCCCTTGATCCTCATCCTTCGGGCTAACTCTTACCTGGGTGAAGACGTTAATCACTCTTAGTAGCACGTATGTACCGACGAAGGAGTAGAATCCTACGACAACTACTCCGAATACTTGTATTATGAATTGATACATATTCCCATAAAGCAGTCCATTCGGGCCGGCTGCATTTATGAGAGTTGATGCGAAGATTCCGGTTGCTATTGTTCCCAGAATACCGCCTGCTCCGTGACAGGCGAATACATCTAGTGAATCATCGAGTCGTGTTCTTGCACGCCAACCGGCTACA
>DASQZS010000113.1:0-6145 GCA_035638535.1 Candidatus Acidiferrum sp. | reverse complement strand
AGTCTTTAATGGATTCTATCTTCTCAACCTTCTCAGCAGCAGACTTCTCAACCTTATCCGACAAAGCAAATCAAGAACAAAATGAAAGTGAATTGGTAAATAACGGGACAAGGGCACAAACAAACCCAGAGAGACTCGAGTGTAAGTAAAAATCAAAATCCCAAAACGTGCATTCCAAACTTGACCAAACTTACTCCAAATCAAACGCGCAACACCGGTTCAAATTTGCATGCCCGCACCAGTTTATCCCCCCAAAAAATCGTGAGAAAACTTTGATCCAAGACGACGATTCTGATGTTTGCGCGAAACCGTTTAATCACAGCAACTGACAATGCCGCTGAGTGCTAGCAATGGAACAAAGGAATGCTATTCTAGCAGTATTATTGAATTTCTTCTTCCCTGGGATCGGATACTGGTACTGGGGTTACAAGAAGGTTCTGGGAATTCACCCCGTCCTCATCTTTATCGGTTGGATCATTGTCACGTATTTCGCTAACTACCTGGTTTTTGGGCTCGGACTTCTGTTCTTAGCTCTGGACCTTTTCCTCACATACGATCTGTACGTGAAAACTGAAGGCAAGCCTGGATGGCTCGAGGCCAGCAAGTGACATTCTTATAATTTCTCGACGAAAGCTACGCCTTCTCTATTTCCGAATGAACTGATCCACCGTCATTTTCCTGTGTGTGCGCACCACTAGATCCCCCAAGGTGTAAATCTCGTTGGTTCGATTCATGGCTGCTGTCTAAGATCGTGCAGTGTTTGATCGAATTGCTCCTTGGTTATCTCTCCGCGCGCGTATCTCTCACGAAGGATGCGGATTGCTTCGTTTCCTCTACGATGTTCACGCCAATATTTCCTTCTCGACCTCCAAAACAGCATACGGATCACAAATAATCCTAGGAAGATGATGAGAAGAATGATGAGAAATTCGCCTGGAAAGTGCCTTCCTGTGAAACCGATATAGTAGACGTAAAGCAGAACAAGAGCAACGATGAGGCCGATCGGCAGCATAAGCAAAGTGCCGATCACGCTGGACCGGGGAGGACCACTGCCGGTTTGACTTGACATCGAAGCTTGTTTAATCATATCCCATTGCACCACTAGACCACACACTAGTTTGAAACGATCGTCGGTTGTGATATGGGTATGACGCGCAATAAAGAGCTAAGGCAAAATTACCTACCGTGAGCCCTCCGTTTTGCTTATATCTAGCTACATGATGTAGTGCGCTGTAAGCTAACTACAGAGTGTAGTCCAGATGAGGTGATAACCGAGTTATGAAAAGGCTGAAGTTTACAAGATGTCGGCGCCGATTATGTCGCTCGGTGTACGTTGAGTAGAGTGGTCATAATCTCGCTCTCTCAAAATAATGAAAGTCGGTTTTCGATAGATGAATTGGAGAGGTTTGTGCGAGAACAGGTTGAGTCGAGTAAGATTTCACAGCATTGTAGTCTGGAAAAAGTCACAGTGCTTGACGATCCACCTGTGAAAGGCCACTCTTTGGCTCACCCAGACTCTGCCTAAACACAGCTGTCCTAAACCATTTTTTATTTCATGGCGTTGTGGTGTGCATCTGCTTGAGTGTTCCTAACCGTCGTTCGTCGTCAGAAAAGTGTGTGTGCGCACCAGTATACCCGCCCAGAGTATGAAACTCAATTCATGCGCTCGGCTTTGCGTTCTTTCTTCTTCTCGCGTGCTTTCGCCACCTTCTTATCTCTACTGGCCGACCACGCTTTCTTAGCTCCCCTACTTCTCTTGCTTGCCATACAATAGTCACCTCTCAGATACAAGATAGCACTAACACTCGAATAAGCAACTTCCGATGAGTAAGAGGAAAGGCAAAGATTCAAACACGCCACAATGAGCCAAGGTTCTGTGCGTGTGGTATGCTGCCAATTTCTTTGAAACCTATCGGAAATCTTCTGCCCAAATACGTTCGGTAGTTACGCGAAACGGCTTTAGTTATTTGATGGGCGAATCTTGCTGTCCTGCCGACCTTTTTGATTGGTCGATTAGTTTAGCTATGTGTTCGAGTGGTCCTGAACGATAGGCCATTAAGGCGCTTAGTGTTCCCGCTTCAACCAGCAGGAAACAGGCTGATTCCTCAGTCGTTGCTGTCCGGTATGTAACGTGCAAGTAGGGATGTCCAATCTTGTGTTCGACCTTCGCTTCAATGACTTGCCCAATCGGAATTGCCAAACTCCATGCCTGCTGTATTGCATCATCAATTTGCGTTGCGTAGTTATTGCTTGACCACCAGTGATCAAATTTTATGTAAACGAGCCGACGATCGGTGAGAATGAATTGGCCTCTGGAAGTTCTACGCAATCCCAATGGATATTTGTCGTAAAAATCAACTACTGCAGTTACAAGAACATTCTCCAACAATTATCGCCTCATTCATGCAACAGCGCTCTACATGAAAAACTTAAGTTCTAATCATCTAACTTCTCATGAATGACCTTGATAATCTTCCGATATGATCCTGAACCCGACGAGAGCGAAGTGGACAAAATCTATGCAGACGATGAAGACGACGATGAGGATAATGAAGACGACGATGAGGATGACGAGGAGTGGTAGTCTAGATGTTCAAAAGACATTCAACGCTCTGTTAACTAGCGGCACATTCGAGATTAACTAGCTAACAACTCCGAATCTTTTTGCGTGAAACCCGAGACGACAGTAAACCTACGCGGCCCTACTCTCCTTTCCTGTTCTCTCAATCCAAGACTCGACAACAGTCCAGTATTCGTCGTTTGTTTATTTCATGTTTCCTTTGGGCGCGAGCTGGTGCGCACCACGAGACCCACACACACACACAGAATTACATGAACGACGACGGACGACGATTCAAATTGCTAGGTTCTACCAACTCACTCAGACGGACTATGCAATGCTTGAAAACGCCATATTTCCATAGCGACTAAGTATCCTAACTGACTCAAGTCTCAAAGCGACCGGACGGGCTTTGCTGGCTTGTCTTTGTGATTCTCTCTAACACGGCTTTCTTAATCTCGTCTTCGTGAAGTTCGACGCCAACCTTGTCGATTTCTAGTTTGGTTACTTGGGCTTCCTTCGTGTTAAGTTTCTTGAGCAGCCAATCGACGATAAGACTTGCCCCAACTCTTTCAGTGATGTCTTCGTTTACGATCAACGTTATCTGAACCATTTCAGCCAGTCCGAAAGCTGTTCTAATTTTGGCGCTGTCGTACCTAACAGCCAAGTCACCTGTCAATTGCTTCCGCGCACCTAGCCTTCCCCTACTCTCTCCAAGTAAATCGTAGATCAGTTGATGGTTTAGCGTGTAGATTGTAACAGGAATCTCCAAGAAAATCAGCATCGATAATCGCATAATCACTTCGCTAATATGGGTTAACCGGAAGTCGACATCAAAACGCCTCTAAAAGAACGGTTCAATTTCACTCAGGATTTCACGGCTGTGCAGTCTGCGGTTGCCGATACACGAAGAAGCATCCGGAACTAAACTAGATTAGTTGATCGCCTTAATGTCGGATTGTTGCGCGTCCGATTAGTGGCTTTTTTGTTCTCTAAGGGCGCCGCTGCATTCGTGAGTATTCAGGCAAAGCCGTAGTTCAGAGCAAGGATATTCTTTCGATGTACTTGTATCCTTATATTGAACCAAGGCGAGAGTGCACGAAGTTGGTTGTCGAAAACGAGAGGCACGAGTCATTTGCAACGGTTGACCGCATGTTCTTCTTCTTGCTGCAACTGATCGAAGTCGCCAAAGTCTGAGGAAACAACCGAAATCTCGTTCCGACGATAAATGAAAGACGGAACCAGTTTTCGGTTTTCATCTTGGACCAGCGACGTGGAAGATAAGGAGAAAAGAATCAATGAGTACTTTCGAGAAACTGGGCTTAAGCCCAGAAATAATGGATGCTATCAAAGCACTTGGATTCGAACGTCAGTTTCCGATCCAAGAAGCAACGATTCCGCTTCTGCAGCGCGGAACCGATGTGATTGGTCAAGCTCATACCGGAACTGGAAAGACCGCAGCTTTCGGACTACCGCTCTTGGAGAGCGTTGACGAAAGGAATTTGAATATTCAGGCGCTGGTGCTGGTTCCAACACGCGAGCTTGCGATGCAAGTAGCAGACGACATTAACTCGTATGGTAGATTCACTCGCAAGCGTGCTCTTGCCATCTATGGTGGCCAATCAATTAATGTTCAAATGCACGCCTTGAAAGATCGCCCTCAGATTATAGTTGGAACACCCGGCCGAATCATCGATCACATAGAACGCGGATCCCTTCACCTTGACAAAGTCCAGTACGTTGTTTTGGATGAGGCCGACAGGTTGCTGGACATGGGTTTCATTGATGACGTTGATCACATTCTAACTAAGACTAAAAGTAGACGTCAAATCGCGCTCTTCTCGGCAACGATGCCCAAGGATGTACTGAGACTTGCCCGTAAACATATGAGGAACCCTAGCGAAGTTCTGATCGAACCGGAAGACCTCAGCGTTAAGGAGATCAGCCAATACTACTACCAAGTTGACCAGGGAAGAAAACTTGATGCGCTGCTGAGAATTCTGCAGGACAAAGAAGTGCATCGTGCCATAGTTTTCTGTCGAACCAAACGGAGCACGTTTCGGTTGAATCAATCGCTCCGGGGGAGAAACCAGGATGCCATAGCACTGAACGGTGACCTTAGCCAACATCAACGAGATGGAGCAATGAAGGCGTTTCGAAGCGGCCAGAGTCGTATTCTAGTTGCCACCGACCTAGCTGGAAGAGGCTTGGATGTTGACGGAGTTACACACATAATCAACTATGATGTTCCTCCGAATCCGTATACTTACTTCCACCGGATTGGCCGAACTGGACGAGCGGGCAAAACAGGAACCGCAGTGACGATAGTATCCGCGGAGCAAAATAGCGACTTTCGAGCAATACAATCTATGGCAGCCGACCGGATTGAGCGACTTAGCTTCACCTCTGGACCTGGCGTATTCACTGGGGGGAGAGAGGAACCGTGGTTATCTGTTGGTCAAGCTCGTCGTGCGTTCGGAGGAAGATCACGATACCCAAGGCACCGCCGCCGTTCAAACTATCGATATTCACGCCGCTGAAGCTGGGCGTTCATGAAATACTGTAGCGGCTGGTATCCTATTCTTCTATACTCCACCAAAACCGCCCGAAGGGGGCGCGGCCTTGAACCGTTAACCTAACGGATGTGTGTGAAAGGATGAAAAGTCCTAAGTTCTAGCGTGTGAGTATTTCTCTTGGTTGATAAGCCCGAGAACCACATGACCGAAATCGGTCGGGTGTGTGAATGGGTAATCTTCGGAGCGGCCCCTTGAATGCGCTCTGACGCGCGAATAGGTGATTGCCGCGTTCAGGCCAACCAAGAAAAATGGAGAAAAAGATCGAAGAAAAGCATAAACTCGTGGACAGGATAATTAGCACGGCCTGAACGCCACGCAGAAGAACCACCTAAGAATCGCATGCTGGATCAGACTTTTCATAGGTGTGGGTATGCTGGTGCGCACCCCCCCCAGAAAAAAGGTAAAGCAATGAAGGTCTTTCATCGATAGTGTTTTGGGCAAGTTCATCGCTCTCTGCGTAGTTCGATTTTCAAAGATATCTCTCCAGCCCACTCTTGTGGCTTTACACCAAAATAGTACTCGAGGAAGACGCCGTCCGCGTTTGACTGCGTGTAGTGCGAGACCCAAGCGCGGGCATAATATCTACCGGGGGTTAATCCGTTCACCCATGTAGCGTAGAGCTGTGGCACCATTCCGTCGCGATCTCGTGGGGCACCGTACTCACCTTTGACACCGAACTCAAAGCGGAATGGGCGTGAGCTGCCGCCCTCAACGAGCCAGTTCTGCGGAGGGCCAACATCTTGCGAACTTCTAATTCTACTATGGATACCTTGTCCACCAGCATCAAGAGGCAAAGGTGACCACGAGACTAAGTTAGCCATCGAAACATAATCAAATGTAAAGCCGCCGGGTGATTCAATCTTACTGCCTTCGGGCCATAGATGATCATAAGAGACCTTGTGAGCTTTCCAACTGTGATCAAATGTTAGATCATGCGTGGGGCCGTCGTAGAGTTCAATCTTGACGGAGGGGTTCCGTTCGGTCTCGCAAACGGTACGGTACTCAACTT
>DASQZS010000112.1:0-5065 GCA_035638535.1 Candidatus Acidiferrum sp. | reverse complement strand
AAATCTAAACAAAGAATCCCATTCATGATTGATGTGTGGAGAGAAAATTCCGAGGCTCGATCCCAAGATGATCGCATGTACCGGATTTGAACTGAATTTGCTAGCAAGGCGGATTCATCTAATCTTTTAAGTGAATACCTCCGGCTGTGATGGAAAGCGATTCGTGGAGTAGCCAGGTTTAGCCGAACACTTTCGTAACCTGTTAAGTGTGATCGCTCAGTTTTTGTGACGATTGAATAACTTATTTCCCGGCTCGGATTTCTAGTCGTCTTCCTCGACGTCTTGGCCTGATTCCAAGGGAAGCGCTTGTGGGATCATCCAAGTAACAAGCCCCCTTTCACGCAGTCGGATTCGGAAATGTTTGACTGTCAATCTGAGCTCTTCCTTACTCGTTCAATTCAGCGTGCATGGACATAGCAGGGTTTGATGGTTTGTCGCGCCAGATTTTGGCGGTTGGTGGAGTGAGGACTATCCGCTCTTCCTCTAAACGTGCTATGTCGCCTTCAATTGAGTTTATGAAATCCACAAGCTCGCCGATAGCGGATTTCGTCTCCTCCTCACTACGACTAGCGATCGGAGTTATCTTAACGATGAGTACGTTGCCACTAATAATCTCCGCTTTAATTTTAGGCAGATCAGCCAGTCCATGTAATGAGTAGGCTTTCAGAAATAGTGGGTGCTGAACTGACAGGTTGACTAGTGGTAATTTTTCAGAACCCATATCGGATGAACAAAGCGTTGCTTTCGACGAAGACAATGACAAAGGCGTCTCCTGAACCTCATTCTCGACAGGAAATGAGTTAAACATAATTCCACCAAGTAGAAACGAGGCTGAGGAAGCGTGATACGCTTCCCTGTTCTCGGTTCAGTAGTCTATTTCGTACGATCCGTCCGCATCCTTCACATCTGAGAAATTCGTTTCGAAAGAGATAACGTACTCTTTTCGGATGTTGGCAAACTTTGGCTATGCGTTCCAATTCTATCGCTAAATAGCTGTATAGCTTGCGAACGGCATATCCAATCTGTTACCGGAACATTGATGTTCTAGTAACAGCACATTAATATACCAAATCAGCTTAATGTCACAGTTGAGAAGCGGTACTTGCAATACCCTCGCCAGTCTGACCCTGCCTTCTGAAGTGCTCGCTACCGATCATGAGACATGGCCAAAACCGAACACTTGTGATAGGAGACCTAACAACCAAGTTAGGTGTATACACGTATGTGTATACGCAGCAATCTGTGGATCGTCTCGTTCCGTTCTGGGAGCCAGACCATTCGTTTATCAGTTGCGTGAAGTATCCCTTCTTCGATTAGAACCATGGCGACCACTACGATGAAGGAATCGATGAATGGATTTCATTGCCAGCACGAGTATCCTGACAACATGTGGAAATGTGGAAAATGTGGCTACCAAATCCCCGCTGACCTTATTAGTGGAAAGATTGCTGAGACCGGTTCAGGAAGAGTAATGTCCACAAACGTGTAACAACAAAGCGAAGCCAGTATCTTAGCACCTCATAAGTGGAGCGTGGAATTTCAGCACCAGTTTACCGGTACATTTAGGCTTGGTATAACTATGAGTGTACACGGTCTTTACGATCACTTGGAACGATTGAAAGGATTGACGAAGGAAGGCAAACAGGTATTTACGATCCTGCATGTGAACGATACTCATTCTAACGTAATTGGTGCGGGGCCTTCAAGCGACTACACGCCCATGTCTCTCAACGATGATGCCACTAAAGGCGGGTTTTCTCGCATAGCTGCGCTAGTTGCTCAACGCCGTCAGGAAATGGGGCAGTTAGGTTCGGTTTTGGTTTTGGATTGTGGAGACTTCAGCATGGGAACAGCGGTTGGTGCTGCTACCCGCGAACTAGGCGCAGAATTGCAACTACTGGCACGTATGGGTTTTGAGGCCACCACTCTCGGTAATCATGATTTTGATTTTGGTCCTGATGGGTTGGGGAGTGCTATTGGTAAGGCCGCAGCAGCAGGATTGGTTCCGCCAATCATTGCATCTAACATCGATGTGAGTGCCAACGAACCTCGTTTGGCGGCGCTTAAGCAACTGGTCCGAGATCAGGTGATCCGTCCTTACATGGTGCTTGAGCGGGGTGGGTTGCGCTTTGGTATTCTGGGGCTGATTGGTTACGATGCGTACAAATATACTACCAATCCGGGCGGAGTGGTTTTTCCGGACCCGATCGAGTCTGCAAAGAAAACTGCCAACTTGCTACGGGATCAAGAATCCGTTGACGTGGTTATTGCTTTGAGTCATGGCGGGGTAATGAAAGGTGAGGACGGGCAGTATACAGGTGAAGACGTTAACCTGTTGCAAGTCGTTCGTGAGATTGATATTGTGATTGGCGGGCATACTCATACCGCGCTCGCTCAGCCACTGCTGGTGGCTGGTCGGCCGGTGGTACAGGCCGGCAGGTATGGCGAAAACCTAGGTGAACTGACGGCCAGCCTGAGTGGTGGCAGGGTCAAGGTTGAATCTTACCGTTTGATTCCCGTCGTAGATACCGTTAGGGGCGATCGCATTGTTCAGCAAGAGGTGGATCGTTTTTCGAAAGAGTCAAGCCAAATCGTCTTTGCATCACGAGGCTACAGCATCAACCAACCGCTGGTTGTGATTTCGGAAGACTGGCCGATGGATTACAGCGATCTGGAGTCAGGCATTCCCCTAGCTAATTTGGTAACAGATGCCTTCCGCAAGGCAGTAGGTGCAGATATTGCGTTTACTGCCAACGGATCGATTCGCGCCGGGTTAACCAGAGGAATCTTCGGTATTCAAACCGTTTACGACGTGTTTAGCCTAGCACCGCTGGGAGCCGGCATTATCGATCCAACCGCCGGCAGTGCGATGGTCAAAGTCTACTTTTCCGGATGTGAACTGAAAAGTCTCCTCGAGTTTTTCTTGATTGACGACCCGCACGTTCCCGGGCAATATTTTCCCAGAGTGTCAGGGATGCGATTCTACTACGACCCATCACGCCCCAAATTCAATCAAATAACTGCGATCGAATTAGGCGATTTAGACAACGGTTATCGCCCGATCGATACTTCCGAAAACGCCACTAAACTATACAGCTTCACCTGTAGCCTCTATGTTGGATTGATTATCGTTGTCCTTCCCAAACTCAGCAAAGGCGCAGTGAAACTTGTTCCCAAAAAGGCAGATGGTACACCGATCAAGAGTCGGACGGATGCGATTGCCGATCCACGTGAGTCTACCGGATCCCACATCCCATTGCCAAACGGCTCAATGGAAAACGAAGCCACAGTCACCAACGCAGCTCAGAAAGAAGTGAAAGAGTGGCAAACGGTCATGGATTACCTTGTCAGCCTGCCCAACAAAAACGCGGATGGAATCTCAATTCTGGAGAAGGATGATCGAGCGACGGAAGTTCGAGCAATTCAAGCGGGCAGCTGATCAATAGTCGTAATGATCGGTATTTGCCGCGTAAAATGTATCTGTGCTCGTAGATGGAGTGTGGGATTTCAGCACCAGTTTACCGGTACATTCAACGCGATTAAGTTCCCTACTATAACTCAGAATGCGAACCAGTAGCTATCTTTTAGCTGATCGCTTTGGCATGTTCAAATATCCGCTCTTAGCGAACGCCACGGTTTCGCCTTCAGCAGTCACGCACCCTTTAACATCAAGGAGTTTCGTCTTCTGGTCGAATTCTGTGACTAAACGAAAACCGCATTGACACTTCCAATTCTCATCGTATTCGTGCATGTGTAGGTCGCGCTTACGACGTGACATCGATTGTATAAGGTTCGGATTCACTTAATCATTTAAGTACCGACTTCGAACTTTCAGCACCAGTTTGCTAGTACATAAAACTGATTTCAGGCCCGATATGGTCGTCCAAACGATCAAACGGTAATGCGGTTTATGTTTGTGATGTGTTGTCTTCATTCTAGGTTTTTGTGAGATGACTACGGAAGATGATAGAGTTAGAGTGTCAGATTATCTAGCTAATGAAAGGACGTATCTTGCTTGGGTGCGGACTGGCATAACGATTATTGTTTTAGGTTTCGTTGTGGCAAGGTTTCAGCTTCTTCTGCGGGAACTTGCTGGTTCGACAGCCCAGCCCACCTCCCATTTTTCAGCTGCAGTAGGCATTTCACTTGTAGCCGTGGGAGGCTTGTTGCAGGTTTTGGCGCTGAGACGATTCATCAAGAATCAAGGGAGGATCAAAGTTGGGAAATATGAGCCTGCCAGTTCACTTGAGACAGCGCTAAGCATGACCACCTTCCTAGCGGCTTTACTTCTAATCGTGTACCTACTCTTCACACTGTAGCGCCAGTTTACCGGTACACGTAAACCAGTGTGGGGCAGTGAAAAGAACCATTTGCGAAACGGTGAGAGTGAATGATGGGGAGGTCACTTAGAGGTGGAGTATTCACAGCTGCTTGCGGGGTCACAACCGTTTTCGGTTCACTATTGATGTACTGGGTGCTAGCGTCGTCTGTTCGTGTTCTTACCAACTCGATCTCTCAGGTGCTCGTTTCGTTCAGTTACTTGACTCTGGGAGTCATGCTTCTCGGCGTTCTTGTCACGTTCTACGGAGTCTGGGAGAGTCTGAGCTCCGCTCAAGCTGTTACAAATAATGAATCATCACTGCGGCTTGTTCTTCCGAAGGTTTTTGGTGTTCGCAAATATTCGTGGATGTTGCTGCTGTCTGCGGTGGTTTACGGTCTCTTTTATGCGGTTGTTTCAAGCATAATCATCTATCGACCACAAGAGAATTTTTCGCAGGAATATTTCGCAGTTATTCCTTCAGTCGTTGTCGCCGTGTGTTGCGGTAACCTTGGCTTCATACCGGTGTTCACGGTTTACCTGACAGACCATTTAGGATTGCTCCTTATCCCCATGAATATGCTCATCCTCATAGCGGTTTCTGGATTGGTAGGTTTGAATGTCGCGCTCGTATCCTACGAGTTTGAGAATCGTCCGAGAGGAGCGGGGAGATGGTGGCTTGCAGGGCTGGGCGCAATCACTGGGCTCTTCACAGCATGTCCGACGTGTGCGGGGTTATTTTTAGGA
>DASQZS010000111.1:0-5160 GCA_035638535.1 Candidatus Acidiferrum sp. | reverse complement strand
GCGAAAGCATACTTTGATTATCTTGAGTTCTGGAAAAATATGGCGTGGCTTCTTGGCCCTGCTGGCGAGGCGCCTCCTCCGCCACTTAAGGAGTTCGCGGGAATGTTTGACACTCCAGAAGCGCAGAGTCTACTTCGGTACCTGATGTTCTCAAGCGCCAAAGAAATTCTTGACGAGTATTTCGAATCGGACGAAGTGAAAGCAGTGTTCGCTCCTCGCGGACTCATCGGTACGATGGTTGGACCGATGACGCCTGGTAGCGGATACGTGTTGGGTCATCACGTGATCGGCGGGTCGACGGGGGAGCAGGGTAAGTGGGGTTACTTGAAGGGCGGAATGGGCGGATTATCTAACGCTATAGCTAAGTCGGCTCAACATCTTGGCGTGAGCATTCTAACGAACACTCAGGTAACTAAGATAATAGTCAAGGACAAGCGTGCGGTAGGTGTTCAGTTATCTGATGGTAAAAAGATCGAAGCTAAAGTTGTCGCGTCGAACGCTGATCCGAAACAAACTTTTCTGAAACTTGTTGGGGAAGAACACTTCGATCATAATTTTATTCAGAATGTGAAGAAGATTAAGGATCAAGGGTGCGTAGTAAAAGTAAATGCGGCAATGAAGGAGCTGCCAAATTTCACAGCCGTACCTGGTGCCCCTGGTCCTCAACACAAGGGGATTACCGGCATAGGCCCATCGGTTGATTACTTGGAGCAAGCATTTGATGATGCTAAGTATGGTCGGCCTTCGAAGAAACCAATGTTGAGGGTAACCTTCCATTCTGTCACGGATCCTGACCTGGCGCCTCCGGGTAAGCATACTATGTCGATCTTTGCTCAGTACTTCCCCTATGATCTTGCCAGGGGTTCATGGGATGAAATTCGTGATGAAGTTGGAGAGAATATTATCGACACACTATCTGAGTACGCGCCTAACGTTAAGAAATCCATTTTGAACATGGAGATTCTAACTCCGCTAGACCTTGAGCGGATGTTTTCTTTACCAAAAGGCAATATCTTCCACATGGAGATAACGCCTGATCAAATGCTCTCCTTCCGACCAGTGCCCGGTTGGGCAAATTATCGCACTCCAATTCAGGGATTATACATATGTGGGTCGGGTGCGCATCCAGGCGGAGGCGTACTAGGAACTCCCGGCTTTAACGCATCTCAGGCGATACTTGCCGATCTCAAACTAAGCAAGTAACACGATGTCGGTTACTCGTGTAGCTGTCTTACCGGGTTGCGCAAAACGCCTACATTGTCGATTGAAATTTCCACTAAATCGTCTTGCTTGAGGGCGAATTCATCAGGAGGCACTATGCCTGTTCCAGTCATACATGCCGAGCCAGCTGGAACCGGATTGTCTCGTGTGAGGAACTCTAAGAGTTCGGGAATCCTTCGCTTCATTAGCCCGGTCTTTGTTTCGCCCTGAAAAACGGTAGAATCGTTTCGCTTTACGATAAGCCTGATCGTTAAGTCTTCCAAATTTCCTATCGACGAAGGTGTTACTAACATGGGTCCGAGCGAACAACTCGCATCATAGATCTTGGATTGTGGTAGGTATAGCGGGTTTTCACCCTCGATGTCACGAGCCGTCATATCGCTTCCTATCGTAAATCCTAGAACTTGACGATCATTACCTAAAATGACGACTAATTCTGGTTCAGGAACAGTCCATTTGGAGTCGCGACGGATGCAAACGTGATCATTGGGGCCGACACATCTATGGGGTGTCCCCTTGAAGAATACTTCCGGTCGAACAGCGTCGTAGACGTTATCGTATATGCCCTTTGCTGCTGTTTCGCTTTCTCTGGCAGTTTTGCTTCGAACATAAGTGACTCCGCAGGCCCATATTTCCGGGGGAATTATCGGCATGAGAAGACGCGAATTAACGGATTCAGCTGTGTCTAAGTCACGGAATTTATGTTTAGGAAGATTTGCGAGATCGTAATATTGGTTCAGGTAATCATACTCAGATAATTCTGATGTCTTAATTCTACCGATGAGATCCAGCGGATCCAGTAATCCTAGGTCAAATACGTTTTCCTGAATGACTAGACCTAGATGGATGTCGTTTTCGTAAGCGAATCTGGCTAGTTTCAATGTACTCCTGTAGTCTGTACAGGCATGTGGTTTAACGTTTTATGCTCAGCTGAATTGGGGCAATTGTGACGCATTATAGGGGCGGGACCATACCTGGGATTCGTGGAAATGGTTGTACGTCCGCAACATGATCAACGCCGCATAGGTATGCGATGAACCTCTCGATTCCTAACCCTGCACCTGCACATGGTTTCAATTTTCCGTCTTTCGCCAGATTGAGTAGGAAGGCGTAGTCGTCTTTCTTAACGCCATCTCTTTCGATCTTTTTCACGATCTTTGAATATTCAAATTCACGTTCGGCTCCGGAGAGAACTTCTCCGTAACCTTCGGGCATGAAGAGATCGTAGTTCCTCCAAGCTCCTGTAACTTCGTCTTGGAAATCGTAGAATTCTCGTGGAATGTCGGTCAACCAGAATGGATCAGATTCTTTCTCTGGCGCCAACTGTTCCCAGTCTTTCCCGTACTTTTGTTCGAGATCTTTACGGGAATGAACTTTAAACGGCGCAGTAGGAAGTCGCAGTTTGGTTTTTCGTAACGTCGAAACTTCGTCTTGTACGGCGCGTACTGCGCTTTTCACTAAATCTTCGTAGATCCTGAATACATCTTCCATTTTAGCTCCGGATATTTCGGTTTCTAGTTGGGTGAACTCGTAAAGGTGCCATCCAGAGGTTGCTCTTTTTCTGGTTTCGATGCGAATGTTCGGTGATATTATGAAGAACTTTTCCGGGCCTAGTGACGAGAGGACGAGTTTGTGAACGATCATACTCTGCATTGTTCTTACGGTCTCATCGTAAATGTCGATTTCTATTCTCTTCTCTATGCTCGCGCCTGGGTCTGGCCATAGTGGATCGGTCGATTTAGCAAGGGTTACTGGAAGGATCCAGTCGAAGCCCTTGCGGACAAGTTCGGTGATCATTGCGTTCAGGGCTTTTGTTTGCACTTTGAGGATGGTTCGTTTTCTATCGCTGTCTATTCCATGGATCATTTGTGATGGATCTAGGGTTCTTTTTGTTTCTCTCATAGGAAAAGCCTGTTTTCCATACGGTAAGGGGAGCGAAAGTTAAACTAATTGCATATTTTTTCGTAAATTTTGCAAGAAGCTCAAACTTTTAACGTCCAATATTGTAATAATTACATTATGTCTCTTGATTCGGGCGATGTGAAGATTCTAAGGATAGTCCAGGAGAATTGTAGACTAACCGCGCGTCAGATCTCAGATAGGACGGGTTTGCCTGTCACTACAGTGTTTGCTAAAATCAAACGAGCAGAGAGGCTAGGATTAGTAAAGGGGTATAACGCCATTCTCGACGCGACGAAACTCGGCGCTAGCACCACGGCGTTCATCTTTGCTTCTTTCGCTTACAAGAACGAAGAAAAGGCAGCGTCGCAACGCAAGGTGGCTAAAGAGATTGGGGGATTTTCTGAGGTTCAAGAAGTGCATATAATATCAGGCGAATGGGATATTTTGATCAAAGTCAAGGTTAGAGATGTAGATTCTGTTGGGAAGTTCGTTGTCGATAAGTTACGATTGGTTAGAGGCATTGAGAGAACGTTGACGTGTCTGGTCTTTGAGTCAGAGAAAGAGTCCACCGTAATTCCTCTCTAAATGCAAGATCGTCGAAGCTCGGTTAGATGTTGAAGCGTTTCAGTGATTCTCGTCCAATAACCGCTATTTCTTCGGGGTCGCGGTCCCAGTAGGCAGGTCGTAACAATTCAAGACTTACGTAGTCGTCGTAGCCGACTTTCCTCACATGGGCGAGGAAGTCTTCTAGATCTATTGCTCCTTCTCCCGGAAAGAGTCGATTTGCGTCCGTCATATTCTCTCTGAGGCCCCTTTCACAATCGTTCACATGTACCATGAAGATCTCCTCGCGGTCGAGCTTGGCTATTTCTGCAAAATCTTCTCCGGAAAGATACGAGTGAAAGCTGTCCAAAGTTAAACCGACGTTGCTCCTTCCTACGCGTCGCACAACTTCCATTCCATCTTTCAGGTTGTTGATGCTACAATTGTGCATTCCAAGGAATTCTAATCCGAGTCTGATCTCCTCGCCGCATACGTCCGATAGTTTCTCTAAACATTGCACGGTTCTCTCGATCACGACCGCTTTACTCACGCCGCTCTGATTTGTAGCTGGCACTGGCAGGAGTAGATCACAGTTGAGTGTGGTTGCAAATGAGGAAAGTTTTTTCGTTCGAGTCAGGAGATCTGAGAAATCTCTGTCGGTAAGCAAGTTGAAGTTTTCTGGTCCGTTTATGCTAGCAATTTTCAGCCTCTCTTCTTCAATTTTGGTTCGGAGTTTCGTGGTTTCGTCTGTTTCTAGAATCGGGTCGATTTTGTCGACGGTAAACTCGATGGCTTCGAATCCTGTTCTTTTTGCTATGCTTAGGAATTTGTCAAACGGTGTCTTTCGTAGGGTATCTTGATTGAGGCAGGGTTTCAACTTGTTCGACCTACAGAGGTAATTGTACCGGTTTGCTGATCTTAGCGGAACGATAGAGGGCTTCGATGATCTCTACGGTTTTGTAGCCGTCGTCAACTGTCACGGGAGGTGTCTTTTTCTCTATCAACGCATCTACGAATAGTCGGTCTTCTTCTTCGACGCCCCATGAGGTGGTGGGTGGAAGATAGTGAAATTCTTGGACTTGTGTTGGCAAGTCTAGGCCGAGGGTGTAGCTGATACGGTTGAGCTCTTCAGTTATGATGCAGGAATGGTCGCCTATGACTTCCACTCGTTCGAAGGGTATTATCCAGGATGCGTGGCCGGAACTGAAGACAGGTACTTCTAAGCCAGACTGATGCTTTAGTGTTATCCAAAAATCATTTAGGATATTCGTATAGACGTTCGCTTCGGCTCTGCAGTTTACTTCGACGACTTCTCCGAAGAGCCATCTTGCGAGATCGAACATGTGGATCGGTGTATCATATAGATGCCCTCCAGAAATTTTTGAATCAGCTCCCCAGGCGGGTCGCTGTAATTCGCCTGTCACTAGTTTCATGATTACCATGTATGGTTTTATCTGCTTGGAGTCAATCAGTTCTTTCATTTTTTTGTAAACT
>DASQZS010000110.1:0-5826 GCA_035638535.1 Candidatus Acidiferrum sp. | reverse complement strand
AGCCTTCAAAGTAGAGTTGCGGCGAACTTGGTAAATAAGTTGACCTTTAAACTTCCTAAAGCCCGTTTAATGATGTACTGCGTTTAAAGTGATGCTAGACCAGACTTTCCGCACCGTTTCGTTGTTAGACTTTGCGGTGCTCTAGACTACGGCCGCTTCGTACCATGAAAACATCACGACGACGTATAAAACCATAATTTGTTCTTAGGTGCGTGTTGATTTCATCTTACTACTAGGACCGAGCATTCCGCATGGTTCACGACTCCAGAAGAAACACTTCCGATTAGGAGTCGTTTGAAATTGCTCAACCCACGGGTTCCAAGCACAATCAGATCAACCCTATCTTTCGCAGCATAGTCTAAGATAGCTTTCAAGATAGAATCAGACTCGAGGACTTGTCCAGATGCTTTCACGCCGTTAGATTCCGCTAATCTCACAGCGTCGTCCATCCACTCCTTCGACTCTTTTCGGACCTCGGCAAAGTAATCGCTAGCATCGATGCCTTCATTTCCAGCGATGGGGTAAGCAGGTCTTGTAATTACGTGCACTACGGTTAGTTCAGCGCCGCAGCGCTTAGCCAAACTAACTGCAATCCCTACTGCCTTCTTAGAGTTCTCAGATCCATCAGCACCTACTAGAATCCTCCCGAACGCACTCGTAGTTTCCATCACTTCTCAAGCGATCGTTGCCGCTCTTTAGCGCTTCGATCTTAGAAAACCCACTATCCACTTAGTAGACCAGACATTATTCGGTCTGAACTAACAGCTAAGTATCGTCCGAGGGCTATGAGTTACTCTGTCCTGTTAGTGAACTAAGTCGGGCTAGAACACGAAATTCTAGAATTACGAAAAGAGACGCTAATCCTGACTAGCACACTGAATTCTTATGAAAAACCTGGGATAAGAATACGGGCGGTTCATAGATAGATTAACTCTTAGAACGTAAGTAGTTAGCTCATATTGAGCGCTTGAACGCCACTGAGGCTAACGCCATCGTCACGCCTGCGAAGACTACGAGGAAGGCAAAATCGCCCATGACTGATGATATCGTTGATCCGTTGTACATCAATAGATGTAGCGCATGAACTGCATATGCTTCGGGGTTTATTATCGCTATTTCCTTCATCCAAGACGGGCACCCTTGTAGTGGGTATATTGCGCCGCTCGTGTAGTAGAGAATTAGATTGAATGGAAAGCAGCTAACCCTGTATAAATCGGCAGACGTGAATCTAACGGCGAAGGCCGTCATCATGGCGATAATGCCTAGTGACGTGAGAAATAGTGTGAAGAGGGTGAGCGTTATTCTTACTGGGTCTGGGATTGGCCGAACGCCCGCTACTACAAGGGCTAATGCGAATACAGCCAGGATTGATATGAGCGCTTTAATGACGCCTGAGAGGAGGACACCAAAGACGATTTCATATTGTTTCAAAGGTGTGCATAGATATCCTTCGATTATTCCTCTCTCTTTGTCATTTACTAGTTGAACGCCGCCTGCGATGATTGCGACGAACATAACTGATTGGCATAGTGTGCCGGGTGCCATGAATTCAATGTACAAGACGTTTCGGTACATGTCCTCTAAGTCGATTGATGACTTCGAACTAGTTGGGAGCACCTGAATGTTAGATGAGAACTGTCCATTTGCTTGCGCAAGTGAGGCGTCAATGGAAGCAGCACTCAACGGATCAGTATTGTCCAAATATGCTGTTATGGTGACGTTGGAGTTTTTGCCTAGTGACTGGTCAAAACCCGTGGGAATATAGACGATCCCCTTAACCAATCCATTTCGAAGCATTTCCTGCGCCGTATCCACACTGGCAACATCCATTAACTGAAATGAGTTCTGACAGTTTATTCCACCGAACTCGCAGGTCTGTTCATTCTGTAAAATGTCAACAAAATTTGATGAGAAGGGACCATAACTCTCTCGTACAACTGCGATTGGTACATGCGTAATTGCTCCTCCGTACGCACTACCGAGCAACATCAACGTTAGAAATGGGCCAAGAATGGTGGCCACCATTACTCTTGGTTCTCTTATGTATTTACGCATGTCCCGCTCGCATACTGCTAGAGTACCTCTCATTCCATCAAACTCCATTCCGTAAAGCGGCCGAGAATGCGATCACACTCGCTGGAAATCATGACAACGCATCCAATTAAATTGAACCAGCGTTTCTCAGTATGGGTAGGTGCTTTTGTTGAGTTCGAACGCGCCTGCGAAAACTTGGATTAAACGTATCCTTCTTCCAACTGATGGATCAGAATGCGCGGGTCGTGCCGCTAACGTGGCTATCGAGGTTGCGCGGAAATTTGACGCCGAACTGATAGTGTTATACGTAATTGCAGTTCCTGCGACGGCGGTGGCGAAAGCAGGGCTGAGCTATGGCCATGAGGTTGCTTTGAAAGAATATTTTGAGTCAGCTCATAAAGAGGCTGATAAGATCGTGGATAAAGTTATTCGATTAGCCAAGGCGAAAGATGTGAAAGCCACTCGCCTGATTCGAGATTACGCGGTCTCGGTTGTGGAAACAATTCTGGAAGAGGCAACCAAGAGCAACGTTGACCTAATCGTTCTGGGTACCAGAGGATTAACCAGATTCAAAAAACTACTCATCGGAAGCGTCTCCTCAGGAGTGGTCAACCATGCACACTGTTCCGTTCTAATAGTGAGATAAGAAGCAAAACGGTATGCTATGCTAGGTGACTGCTATCGGTACAATCTTTACAGGCCGAAAAACCGTCCTATCAACCTACAACGTACCGTTACCATAAATCGAAAGCAATAACTAGCAAGCATCTGAGATGCGTCCTTAGAGAATGCGCTATGCGGATGATTTACGATAGGCAGACGGACCGTCTAGTTATGGTGATGAAGGAAGACAAGGACATCACTCCACGACAATTGGATGAAGACGTTTCCATATCATACACCAAGAACGGAGACGTCGCCCAGATCAGCGTGAATAACGCCTTGCTGCGAATCTTCGATGGATTAGGAGTGAAGATGCCTAGTGAGCGACAGACAGACGCCGAGGGCCCTGAACAGCTCAAAGTGGTTGTTGACCCTGACAGGTGCCTCGGGTTCGGGAGCTGCGTTATCGTCTCCCCTGACGTGTTTAGACTCGATGAAAGGCCAGGGAAGGGAGTTTTCCGGAGCAGCGCTAAGCTAGACGTTCTCGACGAAACCGGAGGTAAGAGTTTCGATAATTTATTGATGGCTGCTCAGTCGTGTCCGACGCAGGCGATTAAAATCATCGACCGAACAACTGGAAAACAAATCTACCCGCCATAACAGGTTCAGCCTCTGATTTGGCCGACGTCTTTTGCGCCCTGCCGCAGCCCCAGGCCAGCGTAGTCTGTGAGGCTTTCGGGTACAGCGAGTAGTTTCAGTGAATTCTGTGCATGTTTTCTGACTCTGTCAACCACAATTTTGTAGAGTTTCGTTTTGTCTCTGGTTTCATGTTCGTCGAAGAATGCGGTGATAACATGCCGACCGGTTTGGAGTTGAACTAGCATTATTCCGTGTACCGCTTGATTCTCCACCTGCTTCTCGGCACCTTTCCTACTGACCATTCCAGTTGCGAGTACGATTCCACATTTTTCTCGTTCAATCAGAATCTTACAGGCCAACGGAATATCACGCAACCCTGGGACAGTATATCGCCTGATGGTTACTTGGTTGGCGAGACGTTTGATTTCCTTTATCGCTATTGAAGCCGTGTCAATGTTCGAGAAGGTTGTATCGATAACGCCGATTCTTCCTTTGCATTTTCGAATGGCCTCGAGGACCGGGAGACTCCGTCCCTGCTTAGTTGTCTTATCTTGACGCATCCCAACGCTCTCAGATTCCAATTCAATGCGTTCGAGGGCGTCAATGATCAACTTCGCATTATCATACGTCGGCACCACCCGCCCGGCTTCAATCTTCGAGATCAGGCTCTGTGAGACGCCGGATTCGATAGCAATCCGCTTCTGAGTAACCCCAAGCCTCCTCCTGAACGAGGCGATTTGGGAGATATCTGGGAGAGGAGACATTGAGTTTCAGTTACTCTTCAGTTAGAGGAAGGTTAGTTTGCTGAGTTTAACGTATCGCTAGGAATACGAAGCCCGGAATATGATTAATGGAATATCTTAATAGAAAGATCCGTTAGGGCTGAGGGTTCACGGAGGCGTTTGCCCTGCAGGTGCCTACACCGCCAATCGAACGTGATGAGTCTTTACAAGCAATTCTTAACGGTGGAGCATTAAAGCGGGAAGACGCGATTCGATTTCTATCATACTCCGATGACTCTGCAAGGCTGCTTTGGTCAGCCGCTGCTAAGCTGAGAACTTCAGGAAAGGGCAGAGTGGTTAGTTACTCGAGGAAAGTGTTCATTCCGCTAACGAATCTTTGTCGTGATTATTGCGGTTATTGCACGTTCAAGAAGGATCCATGGGAGAACGATGCGCTGACGATGAGCCCGGAACAAGTCATCGCGGTGGCTGAAGCCGGTAGAAAAATGCGTTGCACCGAGGCATTATTCACGTTAGGCGAACGGCCCGAGCAACGTTATGCTGAAGCACGTGACGCTCTTCGCAAATTGGGTTTTTCGACGACGCTGGAATACGTGAGATATGCCAGCGAGATGGTCATCAAAAAAACCGGACTCCTACCCCACGCCAATCCGGGAACGATGACGAAGAAGGAGATGGCTTCCTTACGTGATGTTAACGCGAGTATGGGTTTGATGCTGGAGAACGTGAGCGATCGACTCTGCAAGAAAGGTGGACCGCATGAGTACGCGCCGAGTAAACATCCGAAGCTCCGACTCGCCACAATCAAGAACGCTGGCGAGTTGAAGATAGCCTTCACAACCGGATTACTGATTGGGATCGGGGAGACGGTGGATGAAATAGTTGACTCGTTGTATGCGATTAAACAATTGAACGATGAATACGGCCACATTCAGGAGATTATAATTCAGAACTTCAGAGCGAAACCGGATACGCCGATGAAGGAGCACTCGGAACCTTCTCATGAGTTAATGCGTAACGTGGTCGCAGTGACGCGACTCCTGTTCGGGAAGGAGATGAACGTCCAGGTTCCACCAAATCTCACTCCATCCTCATACCCAGACTTCCTGATGTGCGGAATAAATGACTGGGGAGGAATCTCACCAGTAACCAAAGATTTCGTTAACCCTGAAGCGCCCTGGCCTGAAGTACAATTAGTTAACGGAGCTTGCGAGCAGCATGGGTTGAAGCTTAAGGCGAGACTTCCGGTCTATCCTGAATTCATCGTCGCAAAGAACGAATTCATTCCTGATCCAGTAAAACCACTGATTCAATCCATGATTGACAAAGACGGATACGTTTCTTGGAGTGACATGTGCAATTGATCACCACTGAAACACGTCTCCCCTCCAGCTTCGAACATCTCATCCGGAGCATCAATCCAGAAATAGCCTCGATACTCGACAACGCGCTTAGCGGAAACGACATTTCCGTTGAGGACGCGGTGAAACTGTTCGGTTGTTCAGGCATCGAAATGAACCTCCTCGTACTTGTGGCCGACGAACTTCGACGCAGAACAGTGGGCGACGTCGTCACCTACGTGGTGAATAGGAACATCAACTTCACAAATGTGTGCATCAAAGGATGCGGATTCTGCGCATTCAGCCGAGGATTCCGAGAAGAAGAAGGATACTACCTACCACTGGAAGAGGTTGTACGTCGAGCGAAAGAAGCACATTCGCTAGGAGCGACGGAGGTTTGTATCCAAGCTGGTCTGCCTCCGAAAATGGAAGGTGATCTTTACATCAGGATATGTAAGGCGATTAAG
>DASQZS010000109.1:0-6972 GCA_035638535.1 Candidatus Acidiferrum sp. | reverse complement strand
CTACAAGTCAGCGCGGAAAGATTCTCACTTAATCGGTTTTCAGAACTGATTCCGTCGGAAACAAATATAACCAGCATTGGGCAAATCCGCACTTGCAGGATATTTTATGTCAGCTCGTGTCGAGCCTTTCGAAAAAAGAATTTCTGAGGAACGCAATAAGTATCGAGTGCCTCGTGAAGCGTTGTTAGATCGTATCGAAAAAGAATCTATGGGACCAGAACAAAAGAGGCTAATGACGGAGCTTGTCAAGTATGAGTCAGTTGGTCATTTGCATTGGGCAGTATTTCGATGTCCGCCCGTTTTGAAGAGCGGAAAAGGAGCTACCCTGACCGACGTAGACGGGAATACCTACGTGGATTTCATGGGTGGATTCGGGGTCCATAATGCTGGATTGTCCCATCCCGATATTGTTCAAGCGATAAAGGATCAAGCGGAACGACTTACTCAATGGGCGGAAATGCCAAGCGAACCGCGAATAAACCTTGCCAAGAAACTTACGGAAATCGTTCCCATGAAAGGCGAGAAACGAGTCCAATTTAATACGACAGGTGGAGAAGCGGTTGAAGCGGCCATTAAACTGGCGAGATTCTACACAGGAAGACCGACAATTCTAACCTTCTCAGGCGCCTATCACGGAAGAACCGCAGGCGCCGCAAGCCTCACAGCTAATTACTTCTTGAAATATACCAACAGTCTACCACTTGACACTGGCGTCGTTCGTTTTCCGTACGCGTACTGTTACAGGTGCCCCTTCGGTAAGACCTATCCGGACTGCGGCATGTTCTGCGTTCAGTACATCGAAAGATGGTTCGAATCCATCCATTATGGTCTCCGGGATCCTGACCGAAATTCGACATCGGTTGCAGCAATAGTAGTGGAGGCATGCCAAGGTCATTCAGGGTACATAGTTCCGCCTGATGATTTTCTACGCGGCCTTGAGAAACTATGTGACAAGTTCCAGCTCCTGTTATGTTGTGATGAAGTAATGGCAGGCATGGGAAGAACAGGGAAGATGTTCGCGTATGAGCACTCAGGAGTGTCCCCTGAC
Source organism: Candidatus Acidiferrum sp. (assembly GCA_035638535.1). Taxonomy (GTDB): domain Archaea; phylum Thermoproteota; class Bathyarchaeia; order 40CM-2-53-6; family 40CM-2-53-6; genus FEN-987. Next base: position 5,924 of record DASQZS010000109.1, on the reverse strand, counting down.
ATGGTCACCCTTGGAAAAGGTGTGGGAGGAGGAATTCCTCTCTCCGCGCTTGTTGGCGTTGCCGGGGTGATGGATGAATGGGGACCAGGCGGTCACGGAACTACGTACGGCGGTAACCACATCGCCGCTGCCGCTGGCTTAGCGTTGATAAATGTTTTACAAAGAGACAAAGTACCGGAGCATGCTGCTTCAATCGGCGGACATGTCCTGAAAGTGTTGAAAGATATGCAGGAAGAACATCCGATTCTGGGCGATGCAAATGGAAAAGGACTCTTTATTGGTATTGAGTTTGTGAGGAACAGAGAAACCAAAGAACCAGCCGCCAAAGAGGCTGATTGGATCCAGAGGCAATGCCAGCATAAGGGTCTCCTAATTCAACGCGCCGGATTCTTCGGGAATCGTTTCAATGTATATCCCCCGCTTTCCCTCACGAAAGAAGAAGCCGACCAAGGACTGAAGATTTTGGAAGAATGCATTGACGCAGCGGAACGAGAATTCAAAGCGCGATAACGGCAGGATTATCAGGTAAGAACTATTCTACAAACGAACGAAAACGTTGGAAAATTAGCGATCGAGCTTTAGGTTAGGTCTCAGAACCGAGCAGAAGGATTCTTAACAGTTCGGCCTTAATCATTAATTGCTCGCCAGTCTCAGCAAGGGAATTACTTCCGGATTCACTATGTTCGCGGGTGGTTGAGGAAGCTCCCCAGATAGGACCCGTAATACTGCGTCGGAACACGCAAACCAAAGTCTTCTCATGACTTCTAATGTGAATCCTGCAGAATGCGGAGTTAGAATAACGTTATCTAATTCGAACAGTGGATTATCCAATTGAGGAGGTTCGGACACTAATACGTCCAATCCTGCTCCAGCTATCGTTCGTTTCTTCAAAGCTCCTATCAAACTACTTTCATCAACAACAGTGCCTCTCGCCGTATTGATTAGAATAGCTGATTTTTTCATTAAATTCAATTCCCGTTCACCAATCAATCTCTCCGTCTCCGTTGTTAGAGGCGTGTGAACTGATACGACATCAGATTCTTTGACCAGTCTGTCTAACTCGACACGCTGACACCCTAACTGAGCGGCTTTGTTATCGTCCACGTATGGATCATATACCATGACTTTCATGTTGAACGCCTTGGCTCTTTGTGAGACGGCTTTCCCGATCGCACCGAACCCGATTAGTCCAAGTGTCTTACCGTTAAGTTCGATACTCGGTGCATGTTGAAAGTAATCAGTCCATCGTCCTTCTCTGACGCTCTTATCTGCGACAACAAGCCGCCGTGCTACGGCAAGCATTAGAAGAATTGTGTGCTCCGCGACTGAATCAGAGAGCGCTCCCGGAACGTTGGTTACGATAATCTTCCTTCTTGTCGCCGCCGTGACATCTACGTTATTGTACCCGACTCCGATTCTTGAAATAATCTTGAGCCTCTCCGCCTTTTCAATGATTGATTTAGAGAGTTGAAAGTCACCGAGCATTATAGCGTCGACGTCTCGTATACACTCTATCATCTCCTCATCTGAACGGGGAATTTTACTAACAACTTCAGCTATAGATTTCAGATGCGCGAAATGCTCATCGTCGACAACTTCATCGAACATGAACCAAGTGTCTGATATCAAGACTTTCTGATTCAAGGTGGAGCCGCTCGATGATTTCAATGCTATTTAGCTTCAAAATAATCGTCCAAGCCATAATCCCTGCATATCTTCTGGATTGACTCCCATGAGGTTTCAGGCATTGGTATCCCAGCCTTGGATCTTTTCGCCTCCTCTCTTCGCTCGGGCTCGCCAGGAATCAGTATTTCATTGAACCCTTCGGCTCTGGGAGATTTTCTAACAGAACTGATTAGCCTGTCAATCGTCGATTTGAATGAATCCAATGGTACAAAGTTTTCAATCTTTACTACAAAGATAAAAACGCCATTTGAGAATCCAGACTTAACCTCGCCATCACAACCGTTACCCGTAAGCGCGCCCGCCAATGCTTCAACGACCAGGCTGAGAGAATATCCTTTGTGCCCTCCTGCTGGAAGTAGTGCACCAGATAGTTTGACCTGTGCCGGAGGTAGAGGCGGTTCATAGAGTTCTGCAGGGTCAGTCGACGGACGTCCAGCAGAATTAACGATCCAACCTTCAGGAAGCATTTTTCCCTTCAAAAGTGCTGCCCTCACTTTTCCTTCCGCCACGACACTTGTAGCAAAATCGACAACTATCGGCGCTTCTTGACCAGCAGGAATGGCATAACTCATTGGGCTGGTGCTCAATACTCCCTGCTTTCCTCCATAAGGAGCAACACACGGGTCCGCGTTGACGGCAATGAATGAAATCATACCATGCTCTAAGGCCATCGTTGAGTACTCTGACAGTCTCCCCACGTGATTGCAGTTGACGATTCCAACCGAACTGACCCCGTTTCTGTCTGCCTTCTGGATAGCTAATTGCATAGCTTTAGTGCAGACTACTTGGCCGAAACCCCAATTGCCATTCACTAGAGCAGTTGAATTGGTTTCGTTGACAACTTCAAACTTACTTCCGGGTTTGATGAAACCCCCCCGAATTCCATCAATGTACTCAGTCAAGCGGAGAATCCCATGCGAATCAACTCCAGCCAGATTAGCTCTGACCAAATGTGTGCTTACGATTCTGGCTTCCTCGTCGGTTGCTCCTGCTGCCTTGAGGAGATTCGTCGAAAGATCCACGAGTTGAGAGCTTGTGAAAGTTGGCACTAAAATCTACTTCTTCGAGACGCGAGATGGTTTCAACAGTCATAAGCATTCTGGCTTCATCGTGGAATCACTTACGTGATAGCTGCCCTGTCCCGTGTTATCGCATGGGTTCGATAACATCAAATGCATATGATGAAATGGTAGGTTATTCTTGTCACTAAATCAGATGAAGCGTGTTGCTTGCAGAAAAGGTGAACCGACAGTGACAGACTCTGAGTTTACCGAACTTCGCCCTCAAGTACCGGAATGACAGACCATTGAGGCAGATAATTTGAATCTACAGTAATGTTTACCTGAACATTTTCGTAACCTGTTAAGTGTGATTATCGTTGACCAATTGAACGCTGTCCGTTGTTTCAAAATAAGCGAATAAGATGAGCAACTGGCACCGTCACCTAGCTCAAATTGTTGGGAATACACAGCTGATCGACGGGCGGTGTGGTATTCTTACCTCAATTTGCCAGTAAAATGGGCGGTATTCACTTAATTTTTTAAGTAAATACGGGCGGGCCCACCACTCAAGCGGTTACTAATTTGGGTACAGTGATAGACATGCCTAACCTGTTGACGAATCTCGTTTTTAGAATAGCAAAACGTTGGGTGGCCGGGGAGACTTATCAAGATGCTATCGCGCGGGCAGCGCAATCGAATCATCACATGATGCTTGGGATTCTGAATCTTCTTGGTGAGGACGTCCTTCTTGAGGAAGAAATAGCGGCAACGACCACGGAATACGATGAAATTCTCAGAATGATTGAATTACGCAAGCTGCAATGCTGCATCTCGGTAAAACCATCTCAGCTAGGGTTGGCGCTCAGTAAGCCGTTATTCGTAGAAAATCTGAAGAAAATTCTTGTTTCCGCTAGGTCCCATAGTAACTTTGTATGGTTAGATATGGAAGGTTCCAGATACACGAACGATACCGTCGAGACCTATCTCGACCTTCGACAATCCTTTGAGAACATCGGGATCGCGATACAGGCGAACCTGAGACGAAGCGAACAAGACGTCAGCAGGATTCTGGACTCAAATGGAACAATACGTCTAGTCAAAGGGGCATACAACGAGAGTTCGACAATAGCCTTCAAGAAGCGATGGCAAATCCGAGAAAACTTCGCTAAACTCATGAACCCGATGTTTCAAAAAGGAGGACGATTCGCCATCGCCACTCATGATGAGAAGCTTATCGAAGAAGCTATCCGGCTCAGTGGGATTCATCACACTGATTTTGAGTTCCAGATGCTACTGGGAATCAGAGACAAAAAGAAACTGGAACTTGTTCAGCGCGGTTTTCGTCTAGGTGAATATATTCCGTTCGGCAAGGACTGGTATGCCTACTCACTCAGACGGATACGCGAACATAAGAGTAATTTGATCTTGCTTGCGCGTTCGTTAGTGAGTACATGAGACTTCGAGTTAGCGCAGCAGTACGAGTTGGCAATTTAATTCATTGGCCATCTGAGGCTCCAAGTTCTGTGATTATGATTCGACTAACGCATGACAGCACGGCATTGTTTGTATTTGGTCTCGAACGTTATTCCCGTAATGTGCAGAAGTCTATTGTAGTTCAGTTGCAAATATGACAGCGCTTGAATTCCTAAGACAGTACACCGAGTCAGTATACATAAGAGTAGGTTGGCGATCGCGATGCCTAAAAATTGTGAATTTATGATGTAAGCTATGCCGACGATTGGAATGCTAAAACTAAACCAAAGAGACATACGAGTTACATTTGGTATCAGGGATTTCATGTAACGCCGAATAACGCGTATCACGATGTATGCTATCGGAGCGAAGTAGACTAGGCCAAGTAGGGAAGCGGCTACGATTCCAGTCATCATGGCACCGCCTTCAACACTAAATGTGGCAACAAACAGGTAGGCGAAGTGTGAGACGTAAAGTATGCCAATCAGCGGATACAAAGCATATCTCAAAAATGCTCGGTGGGCCGGGTGTAATCCAAGGTACGAAGCAAAACTTGGAGCGAACGAATAGTACCAAGAGTTGAATAGAACCATAAAGGCTGAGCCGGAGCGGGTTTTCGCGATTGATTGATCACGAAATACTCTCAACTCCTCGGCTAACGGAGCAAGTTCGGTACCTGAAACAGAATAGGAGACAGGACAGTTAGCAGGTAGAGCCACAGAAGTAGACGTCATGGACGACATTGAGCTCATGGAAGTGGTGGAGTTTATGGTTGCGCTGCTTGTGCTGACTTGTTGTAGTGGCTGAACAGTAATGTTGACTGTCGTTATGTGTGATTGCGAGTTACATGTTCCGGTTACTTGGATTATGTACGTTCCCGGAACGGCCATTGCGTTCGCTGTTACGATCAGTGGTGATGTGGCCGCTCCTCCCGAAGCAGGTGTCACTGGAGAAGTAATCGATACGAGAACGCCGGCCGGTGCACTTCCAATCCATGAAGAGGTTAATGCAACTGTTGAACTGAATCCATTGAGTGGATAAATTGTGATTGTAGCGGATCCGGTTCCCTCCTGAGTCAGTGTTATTGTGGGAGTCGAGGAGATTAGCATGAAATCAGCAGTCTTCGTGGTGGTAGTACCGTTTGTCGAACTCTGAATTGTCGAATATGTAGTGCTGTTGGTTGTTGAGTTTGATGTTTGAGTCGTGTGTGTACTCGTTGTTGTTTGGGTTGAAGAGACAGATACTATGAGAGCGCTTGAAGCTTGGTCGCCGGCTTCGATGCCCGACGCAGTGATCGTATAAGTACCAGCAGCTACGTTTGCGATTATGAAAGAAGCTGCTATAACTCCATTTGAAATTGAGCATGTCGATGTGCCGACTGCATTTCCCGACAATGAACAGGTCACGTCGGCTGTCGAAAATCCGAATCCTGTGATATCGATAATCGAGCCGGGCGATGCAGAAGTAGGATTAATCGTAATGGTGGGAGATTTGAGTGTGGAAGTTGTCGTCTGACTTGGACTTGTTGTGGCAACGGTTGAAGTTGAACTCGTTGTTTGAATTGAGTTTGAGGTGGTGGTTATTGTTTGACTCGAGGTCGTAAAGTCAAGTTTAATGTTTGATCCGGTGAGGGTCACTGTCTTCGTGATCGGGCCGAATCCTGGGCCTGAAGCTGTGACCGTTATCGTTCCAGAGCTACCAATCGGTATCGCGTAACCACCGGCTGTTGAGGAGATTGCGTAGTAAGTTCCCGTGTTGGGTGTT
>DASQZS010000108.1:0-3671 GCA_035638535.1 Candidatus Acidiferrum sp. | reverse complement strand
GTCGCATCTCTAACGCTTGCCTCCTGCTGCAGATGGAACTAATAGTACTAGGTCTCCGTCATTTAGTTTCCTCGAGAGAGATGGCGGGTCTTGAACCGCGTTGTTGATGTAAAAGAACATGTACCCGCGGAGTTTGCCTTGAGAATCGAATAATAACTCCTTCAAAGTGCTGTATCGCTGAATCAGTGTCTGAATCAATTCGTTTAGAGTACTAGCTTCAAGCTCTAGTTCGCTTTGACCGACGTTGGTTCTCAGTTCATGGAAGAGTCTGACCTTTACTCTAGGAGCCATGAGGTCCATCCCTGTTCTGAAGCGCTTTGTAGACCCTTTCTGGCGTTGCTGGAAGAGAGTAGATATGTGTGCCAGTAGCATCGTAGATAGCATTGGCGATCGCCGCGGGAACTGCTACGATCCCAATTTCTCCCAAACCCTTCGCGCCGAAAGGCCCTATCTTTTCGTACGTTTCGACCGGTTCAATTTGTATATCAGGCATGTCTGCTATCGTAGGGATAATATATGTAGTAAAATTATTCGTGAGGACATTTCCATTTTCGATCAATGTGTCCTCCATTAATGCAAATCCTATTCCTTGTAGGATTGCGCCCTCGTGTTGCCCAGAATACGATTGTGGGTTGATGATTTTTCCGCAGTCGGTTGCAAGAAGGAATTTGAGAACTTTTGTGGCTCCGGTTAGTGTATTAACTTCCACTAGCGCGATTCCGCTCGCGTACATGTATGACCAATGAGGAATTTCGATGCTGCCTTCTGCTGGTTTTTCGAAGCGTGGGACGTTGAAGCCTCCTATTACTTTCGTATCAGAGCCGTTTTTTTCGAGGTATTGAGCGATTTGGGCTAGCGTTACGATTTTCTTCCGGTCGAGATTGCTCCTGACGCAGGATTGTTCAATGCGGAGTTTATCTGATGGTTCTTGTAGGATTTGTGACCCTGTGGTAAGGAGTAGTTGGTTCATCTTAGGGGCGGCAGCAAGTATCGCGTTTCCTCCTCGAACTAATGCCATGGAGGCTGAGGTAGTTCCGGTATCTGGTGCGAGTTGTGAGTCGGCAGAGGCAATGTATATGTCGTCTACGTGGCAATTCAAGGCTTCAGCGGCTATCTGCGTGTACGCAGTGATCGCCCCCTGCCCAATTTCTGGACAGCTTATCCCAACTACGAATTTTCCGGTTGGAGTAATTTGGATCGATGCGGCCGCAAAGTCAGGGAGGGCCCCGAAACCGAAGCCTTTCACGCCGGTTGCAATCCCTATTCCTCGCTTGCACCAGGCGGCGGTTTTTTCTGTTTTGAATTTCAGTCGATTTTTCCACAACTCAGAATTTTCGACCCTGAGAAGCGTCTCGTACACTCCAACACTCCCGCGTATAGGGTAGCCGAATGACCCGGTATCTCCTTCACGCAACACATTCTTCTTGCGTAACTCTAATCGATCCATTCCAAGCTTTTCCGCGATCATGTCCAGGTTAGACTCTAACGCGAAGTTGACTTGTACTGATCCGAAACCCCGGAAGGCTCCACATACACCATTATTGGTGTAAACAAGATATGCATCTATGTCTACGTTTGGTATTTTGTATGCTCCGCAACTGTTCTCAACGGCCACATCTAGAACCGTGGGGCCTAAGGAAGCGTAAGCTCCCGTGTCGGCAATTATTTTGACTTGATTTGCAATTAGGTTTCCTTCGCGGTCAGCTGCCGTTTTGGTGGTTATGATCATCGGATGACGCTTTATTCCAGCGATGCCCGATTCTTCTCGTGTCCATACGAGTTTAACTGGTCTCTTAGTTTTGGTTGTTAGTAGAGCTAAATGAATTTGAATCGTATTCTCTTCCTTTCCTCCGAAGGCTCCTCCCACCGGTGTCGATATTACTCTGACTTTCTCTGGTTTGATGCCGAGGGCTCTCGATACCTGCATTTGGTCTCGGTATGGGGCCTGTCCCCCGACGTAGAGAACTACGTTTCCGCTTTCGTCGAGCATACCGATTCCCGCTTCAGTTTCGAGGAACATGTGCATCTGTCTTGGAGTGCGGTAGGTGTGTTCGACAATTACCGCTGCCTTTTGAAATGCTTGTAGCACGTTACCGTTTCGAACGGTTTCGTGTCGAAGTATGTTGCCGTTAGCGTGAACTTTCGTGGCTTCGGGTTTCATGGCTTCGACAGGATCGGTTACAACGGGAAGCGGTTCATAATCGACGTCCACCAGTTGAGCAGCCTTTTCAGCGATCTCCTCGCTTTCCGCGGCGATCACGGCTATAGCGTCGCCTAGAAATCTTACCTTATCGGAGCAGAGTACGGGCTGGTCGGGAATTACGATCCCGAATCCATTCAGACCCGGAACATCTTTGTGAGTTAGAACGGTTACAACGCCCGGCAATGATTCGGCTTTGCTCACGTCAATTTTTCGGATGAGAGCGTGAGGATATTTGCTTCGGACAACTTTGGCCTGTAACATGTTTGGCAGAATCATGTCTGAGAAGAATTTTGTATCTCCCGTGGTTTTACCTATCCCCTCTTTTCGAGGGATACTCCTACCTACCCACCTCAACTCTTCAGTAGATTCCGCGAATGTCATTAACAGTGGCCTCCTGCTATAGGTGGGATGATCATTATTTCATCGCCGTCATGGAGCTTAGAGGAGGAAGTTAGTCTAATCCCTTCACGCACGATGTACACATAATCCCTGTCCTTGATCGGAAGCGTATCTAGCAGGTCTTGAGCAGTGGCATCTTGGGCAAGGTTGACCATGACTTCTCGGCTTTCAAGCGCGAGTGATGGAGCACCGAATATTTTTACTCTAACATGAGTCCCTTTCACGATATCACTCCCCGAGAACGGCGATGCATAATGCTTGATAGACGAGGGAAGAGACGACGCTTCGTCGATATTCCGCTGACGCTCTAATGTCATCTATCGGGGCAGCGTCCTGAGCGGCTAAGGCAGCTGCTTCGCGGAATATTTCTCGATCGAGCGGTCTAGCTTGGAGTATTTTTTCACATTTTAAAGCGCGTCTCACGGTCGGACCTACGGCTCCTAGGGCTACTCTGGCCTTTGAGAACGAGTTAACGTTCCTTTCACGCAATGCGACAGCTACATCCACTAACGAAATTGCGTTCGCTCCGCGTAATCCTAGTTTCAGGTACGCGGCTGCGTCGTTTGGTTGTAGAGGTTTGAAGTATAGTTGTTCTATCAACTCGTCTGATAGCAAAGCGATTTTTCGGTATCCAAGATAGAATTGGTCTATTGGAATTTCACGTCTACCTGTGACGCTGCGAGTGATTATAGTCGTGTCCAGAGCATATAATGGAGGTATGCTATCACCTGCTGGTGATGCGTTGCCGAGGTTCCCGCCTATGGTTGCGGTGTTTTGAAGTTGCGTGGCACCAATCTGTTTTGCCGATTCAGCAAGAATCCAAGCATGTTTCGTGATTATGGGCGAGTTGATTATTTCATTGTAAGTGGTTAGTGAGCCGATTTGGATTCTATCTTGATCTTCTCTTATGAACCTAAGTTCTTCGAGCGACGAGATGTCAAGGAGCTTACTTGTCTTAACGGCACCATCTCTAAGCTGAACTATGAGATCTGATCCTCCCGCTAGGATTTTGACTTCGTCCAGGTGCTGTCTGCGCAACTCCAACGCTTCGTCTATCGTCTTAGGCGTC
>DASQZS010000107.1:0-2844 GCA_035638535.1 Candidatus Acidiferrum sp. | reverse complement strand
GGAGAGCGGAAACGAGTCGCGCTTGCTTCAATATTGGTTTGGGATCCCAAACACGTGGTAATGGACGAACCCACGATAGGTCAAGATTATCTGCAGAAAGACAGATTGAGAAATTTCATCATCCAACTCATATCACAGAAGAAAGCCATCATAGTCGTTACTCATGACACTGAATTCGTCGCAGAGTGTAACCCTAGGGTAGTATTGATGTCCAAAGGAAGAATTATCGCCGACGGACCGGCCAAGTCAATTCTAACTGATCAAACAATGGTTGAAGAGGCTTCGCTTGTTCTCCCACAAATGACCCAACTGATGAGGAGTATTCCGGAGTTGCATGCTCCTGACGACATTATAGATGTGTATGCTGCACGAAAATTCCTTCTTCAAACGTTAAAGGCGCGTGCAAAAACGCGACGGGAGAGACAGTGATTTGTCTCTAAGATTTGTTGAAGGGTTCAAATTTACTCGCATTGATAGTCCAATACACCGAATGGACCCTCGAGCAAAATTCATCCTCACACTTGGATTCTTCGCAACCTCTTTGATGTTCACGAACGTCTATGTGCTCCTGATAATTTTTCTTGCTCAGGCGCCGCTGATAATTTTGGCAAAGACATGGCGACGATGGGGTAGATCTATGCGTGGCGGACTTTTTCTTGGCGGTTTCATTTTTGTTATGAACTTTATCTTCGGTACATCTCTCACTCTATCAATTGCGTTCACGCTTCGTTTTTTCGCTATAATGTCAGCCTTCTCTTTCTTTTTCATGACAACATCCGCAGATGATTTAGGCTTGGCACTCGATCAGATACACGTCCCGTACGTGGTGTCATTCACCTTTACGACTGCGGTGCGTCTCGTGCCAACGATGGCTCTTGATGCGCAGACAGTGGTAGACGCGCAGCGTTCTCGAGGATTAGAATTGGATAAAGGCAATTTCATGAAACGAATTCGCAACTATATTCCAATCCTCATTCCATTGATCATTTCAGCTATTCGCAGAAGCGTTGAATTAGCGGAAGCGTTAGAATCACGAGCATTCGGAGCGAATGAAAATAGGACAAGTATAACGACGCTGAAGTTGCATCGGTCAGATTATGCGGCTATGGCCGCGACCGTGCTGGGCGTTGTGGCCGCGATTTACGTCTACCTCTATCTGCCTCTGCCAAATCTCATCATCCCATTCAAGACGCCGCATCTCTTCTAGTAGGCTGGGATAAAGTGGTTGAGACTTCCGCGTATTGTTATCGACTCACGCGAATCCGCTTCAGGAATACCAGAAATTCTCGAAGAGCGGGGCATCTACGTTCAAAGAAGATTGCTAGATGTCGCCGACTATGTCGTCGGCCAATATGCAATCGAACGTAAGACGGTTCATGATTTTATTTCTTCCCTGTACAGCGGGCGCCTATTTGACCAAGCTCAAAGGATTACTCAGGCATACTCGAAATTTTTGCTTATTGTGGAGGGAGATATTCAGGAGGCATTTGCTGACCTCAAAAACCCCCGAGCGTACTGGGGGGCTTTGCTGACGCTGGCCCTGGGTTTTGATTTCAAAATATTCTACACGTTTTCGATTGATGAGACCGTAGATTTATTGTCACTTTTAGCGCGCAGAGGAGGAACAGGCGGATTATCTGGTAGGCCTTTGATCGTGAAGAAACCTCGAATAACTTCAACCAAAGAGTGGCAACTCTTAGTCTTAGGTAGCCTACCGACAATTGGTCCTGTACTGGCCGAGAAATTACTCAGATCATTTGGAAGCCTACACAACATATTCGCAGCATCGCGTATCGAATTGGCGGTTAGGGGAGGAATAGGTGAATCCAGAGCTCAGAAGGTCTTCGATGTGATAAGGGCAGAGTACAAACGAAAAGTCCCCAAACAGACCAAACTTGCTTAACTCCACGAATTCAAGTAATCACTCTGCTCTTTCGTCAGATGATCCACGACCATTTTGTGACTCTCGAGCCATAGCCGAGCCACTTCTCGATCAATCTCCATCGGTATCTTGTGCACTTTGGGGGCTAGTTTTCCTCGGTTTTTCACCAAATATTCCGCGGCTAACGCTTGATTTGCGAAACTCATGTCCATAACCTCGGCCGGATGACCGTCAGCAGCTGCCAAATTTACCAAACGGCCTTCAGCCAACAAATACAACCTATTGCCGTTCCTTAACTTGAATTCCTCGACGTTTTGTCTGGCAACCCGGACACCGGACGCAATTTGTCTGAGTCCATTAACGTCAATCTCAACATCAAAGTGGCCAGAATTTGCCAGTATGGCACCATCTTGCATTAGGGCAAAATGTTCGGCAGTGATGATTCCTTTGCAGCCAGTTGCAGTTACGAAAATATCCCCGATCTTCGAAGCTTCAATCATTGGCATGACTTGGTAGCCCTCCATTGCGGCTTCAAGCGCTCTGATCGGATCAACTTCGGTAACAATGACTTTAGCACCAAGCCCTTTAGCTCTCAGAGCTATACCTCGCCCAACCCATCCGTAACCTGCCACGACGATATTCTTACCCGCGATGAGTAGATTGGTAGCACGCATGATTCCTTCAAGCGCCGATTGGCCAGTTCCATGTTGGCTGTCAAACAGGAACTTTGTGAAGGCATCGTTCACAGCCATAACGGGATACGCTAGTATCCCATCTCGTTCCATTGCCTTGTATCGATGAACTCCAGTCGTTGTCTCTTCGCAGGCTCCCAGAATTTGTTTCGTCAGTTCCTTCTGCTCGGTATGGACTGTCACAGAGAGTTCACCTCCGTCATCAATTAGAATGTCAGGCTTAGTTTCGAGAACTCTCAGAAGGTTATCGTGGTGCTCCTTCTCAGTAAC
>DASQZS010000106.1:0-7845 GCA_035638535.1 Candidatus Acidiferrum sp. | reverse complement strand
TGGGTGTTGTCTTCAGTTCTAGGGTTAACGTTGTTGCTTGGTCTATGACTTCGTTGTCGGGTTTGGATTCTTCGGTTGCTAGTTGTGTTCTGAGTTGAATTAGTAGCTCTGCTCTGGCCTTGATTTTCGTTTGACTTATGTTTGATTCGATTGTTCGTCGTTGTTCTTGGATCTGCTTGATGATCGGGAGGGCGTGATCTAGGTTTTTGATTTGTGCGCTCGTGCCTTCATGTTCCTTGCGATACGCGTTCGTTCGCGTTCGCTCTGCTTCTAAGGACTTTGAGTATTTCAGGGTCTCGTGTTCTAGCTCGGTTACTTGTTTGCGGCGTTCTTCGAAATGTTCTTTCCATTGAGCTTCTGTCAGTAGGCTTCCGCATCTTTCGCATGCGATCGTTGGTTGCTTGGTTTTGCCGTACAAGTATTGTTGGACGTCATTAAGCTCTGCGTTGATTTTGTTTTGTTCTTTTTTTGTTTGTTCAAGTTTTGATTGTAGTTTACTGGTTTCTTCTATGCTGTGCTGATATGTTTGCTCTAGCTTTAGGTCCTGGTCCGCGAGTCCTTGTAGATTCGTTTCGAGCTCATTGATTTGGGTGAGGATCTCATTTGAGGGTAGTTCTTTGAGTTTTGAGCAGACAGGTAGGGGGAGGAGTTTGTTTTGGAGTAGGTGTGAGATTGAATTGTTCAACTGTTTTGTCGCGTTCTCGGTGGCAATTTGGGATTTTCTGATTTCATCGTCTATGGCTTTGATCTCATCAAGGGTTTTCGTTGCTTTGTGTGAGAACTCTAGGAGTCTTTTGTGTTGTTCGTGTAATTGTTTCAGTTCTCCCTGTTTCTGTTCTCGTTGTTTTTCTACGCGTCGTAGGTTTTCTTGTTCTTCGTTTAGGCGGTTGGAGTCGCGTTTGAATCCAGCGATTTTTTCTGAGTTTGTTCGTTTTCTTAGTTCGAGCTGTGAGCCAGGGCTTTCGCGGCGTCCTAATTCTTGGTATGTGGCTTCGAGTTGGGAGACGCGGAATAGTTTATCGAGTGAGGTTTTTCGTTCTTGTGTTTCTTCGAGTAAGTCGCCGAATCTTCCTTGTCCTACATGAACGATGTATCGCCATACTGCTGGGTCGACGCCGAATGATTCCAAGGTCTTTCGGACGGGTTCAGGTTTTTTTACGACTTCGTTTGTGGCTAGGTTCGTGAGTGTGCAGTCATGTTCTACTTTGCCGTCTGTGGTACGTTTTAGAGCTCTGTGTATTCGGTAATTTTGTCCGGTTCGAGGATCATCGTATTCGACGGCTACTTCTGCTGAATCGGAGTTGTCTGCGATCAGTTCGGGTAGATCGACTTCTGGGACGTCGCCGAGAAAAGCGAAATCGAGTGCCTGTAGAATGTTGGTTTTCCCGGAGCCTGTTGCTCCAATAATTACGTTCTTTCCATTTCCGAATTCGAGTTCGGTGTCGTCGTGGCTTGCGAAGTTTCGTAGTTCGATTCGTCTGATCATTTGGCCTGTCTCCATTCGTCGATGATCTCGAGTGCTTCTTGGTGAGCTGTTTTCGATTTCTTCTCGTAAACTTGCAGAATCTTCATCGCTAGGTTGGGTAGGTCTGTGGGAATTTCGGTGCCTAGTGAATTGAAATAGGTTTGGAAGATGGATTGGAGATCTGATGTTTTAGAAAATTGTATTTGGCCGCCAGCATTTTCGAAGATCATAAGTGGATAGTCAAGGTAGAGCATTTTTTCGCGTATGGATAGGATACTGTGAAGGTCGATTTCAGTTCTCGAGGACGATGGATGTAATGTTCCAGTTAGAACGGGACGGATTATTGCGTGAGTTGAGAGATTTTTCAGGATCATGTTTTTGGTAGTTTCGGTAACGTATGACGCTTTCGCGTTGTTGAAGGCAATTTTTATGTTCTTGACGTCTCGGGTCTGGAGTGGAACGAACTGGGCGTTCGTTATTTCTCCCATGATTTCGACGTTGTAGTACCCATGTGGGATGATTTCATGTGGGTCTTCTTGGATTGTGTTTTCGCTGCAAGTGTAACTGTTTGTTGGAGCGTCAGCGAAACTAGTGATTTCGGGGGAGCCCGGATTGTATATGTGGGTTTGTTTGTGTTCCCATTGTCTATGATTGTGACCCAGGGCGACGTAGTCTACGAGGCCTTGAGAGAATAGTTCGTTGATGGTTTCTGCTTTGGCGGCTGGGCCTGCTAGGTTTGGTTGGTTGGTTACCGAGCCATGCATGATCAGTATCTTGAATTCGGGTCCTTCGTGCATGCTTCTCTTGAGTTTGAGTAATTCTTCGTCTTGATCGGATCCGTGATCTCCAAGGCCGTAAATCATGACTTTTTTTCCAGATTTTGTTTCGAACTTTATGGGTTTGGTTTCAACATCTACTCTTTGGACTAATCCAAGTCTTTTTTCGAGAAGTTGTAGGATGTCGCCTCCGGCCTTGTCGAAGTAGGATTCGGGTTTGTCATGAGATCCAGGGGTCACAAAGAAAGGGATGCCTGCTTTCTTGAGTTTTGGAAGTTCTTCGAGAATTCGATTCCAGGCGGCGGTGGGAGGTCTAGGTCTATCGACTAGGTCTCCCCCGTGGACGACGAAGTCGACTTGGTTTGTTATTGCGGCTTCGATGATTGTCGCGAAGGCGCGTCCGTAGATTGGGATTTGAATTTCCGTCTTCCGGCCTATTGGCGGCCAGTTCAGACCGAGATGGGTGTCGGAAAGGTGAATGAATTGGATGTCAGGTATCTGTTTAGTAGACGTCAAAGTAGCTACCTGATTTGGCTATAGGTACGGGAGGTTGTTCGTCTGGCTCGGTTACGTTGCTTAGGTCCGGGATAATTTGAATTTCTTCTCGTTTCCTGTAGGTTCGAAGATTTATTCCAAGTTCGTCTGCGGTTACATGCTCTACTCGAGTGTTGGGGAGCGATTGAATTCGTTGTAGGATTTCGTCGAATTTTTCGTGGCCTTGGTAGGTTTGCATGTTTGTGAGAATTATGAGTTTTTCACGGGCTCGACTGAGCGCGACGTTTAGGCGGTTTGGTTGAAGTGTGAAGCCAACTTCCCTACGTGGATTGGCCCTCACTAAGTCTAATATGATCAGGTCTCTCTCTTGACCTTGATAGCTGTCGACCGTCCCAATGCAATCGGTTCGTCCAATTGCTTTCGCAAGCAGGCGTTGCTGTTCCTTGTAGGGCGTGATTATTCCAATCTGATCCAACGCGAGCCCAGCCGATTGGAGCGCTTGGAGCAGACGGAGATCGACGTGTAGATTTGCTAGATTATAGGTGGTCATGGCACGATATTCTTCAACTCCTTCCACGTCGATGACTCCAATTACTGTTGACGGGTCTAGGATTCTGGTTAGTTGCGTTGGTTCGACGGGTCCTATTTTGCTGTACAACGATGGTCTGTTACGAATCTCAGGCGAAGAATCAAGTCTGCCATTATAGAAAGTTCCGTTGATAAGACTACAAATTTCCTCACGCATTCTGTACTGAAGCCTAAGGTCTCGGATTAGGGTTGATTGAAGGCCGTGTCGTGTCAGCGTTCCCATCGAGATATCAAGGAGACTACTTATCGGCTTGTTCAATTGTGAAACCGGCGACAGCTGTTTGTCGTCTCCAATTATGACAATTTTCTCGCCCTGTGTCAACGCCGCAAACGCATCCTGCATTCTAATTTGGCTGGATTCTTCAAAGAGAATAACGTCAAAATGACCAGCTCTTACCAAATCTAGTGACGCGCTGCTACACGTTGTCAAGACAGCAGCGGCGGTCCGCATCCTGTCCACAGCCGCCAATGCAAGGTCTTCTTTACCGGTTAGAAGATTAATCAGCGCAACCTGCATCACTCGTTCTCTTATCTTGAACCAGTTGCCGAATCGGATTTCGAACCTGTGACCCTGATCAAGAAGACGTTCTACAATATTGTCTACCGCTGTATTCGTTATCGACACCGCGAGAGAGCGTTTCCCTGCAAGTGCCAACTGAACCAGGAGTTCGACGATAACAGTTGTTTTGCCTGTACCAGGTGGTCCAAGTATGACTGCGTAGTCTGGAGCGCTTAAGGCAACTCGTACGGCGTCCTGTTGAATAGCGTTGAGCTTCCCCGTGAATTGAACCTGCACTACTTCTGTTGCTGTTCTTGGAGGTTCGATTCCTAATATGCGACGAGTGAGTTCTCCCGATCTCCCCTGCGCTCGGTGTACCGCGTCCACGGAGCGGAGTTGGCGACGCGTCAGATCAACATCATAGTGATCGATGGTGAGGTCATGATCGGGTAGCCCCATTGGGAGATCACCGTAGGGAACAATTGTTACAGAATCTTCCTCAAGTTCAGCAACTTCACCAGTGAAGTTTGGTGTAGTTAATGGATTTCCTCCGCTAACAATCACAGTGTCTCCAGGCAAGACATTCGGTCTACCGTCCTTGACCAAACGTACTCTCCGAGAGGTTAGTTCGGAAACCCTGTAACCGCCGTCGGTAATACCTAGCTCAGCTCTCGTCTCTATTGGCAACAGCTTGCTTTTCCACTTCCAAGACTGATTCTGCCCTTTCTCTTCCAATGTCTCCATTCTCAGTCTCCAAAGGTACCTTCGAATGTTCGGAGGCTGTGAATCATTGAAGTAATATTGACAAGCTTGGTTCACGCCACATACCGAACATAACTGTGGGATTGGCTTCGCGCGACCTCGAGCATGCTCATAAACTTCGGTAATTGTTTGAATCCCCTCAATGAGATGTTGACGTCTTTTGTCAGTCATTCGGACGTTAACGTCGTCGTCTCGTGCGTACACTTTCAGTTTGAAGTCAGCATTTGGGTAAAGGGTCTCTAGAAGAAGTTGGTATCCGCAAGCTTGAAGCTTACTTGTTTCGTTTACTTTGGCACCCCCGTAACTCTTGAATTCTCGAATTTCAATTCGTAGGGGATTGTGGAAGATGCGGTATTCATCTGGGACGCCTTCGAGTGGCAAATCGAGGTTGATTATGTGGTGTCCGGTGATGATCTGGTCGGGTTTTTGGTAGCCTTCTTGGATTTCTTTGGCTAGATGGTTGGAAAAGCCGCGAAGATTCTCGAGCACCGCACGTCGTCCTTCCTGTGCGCTGATTTGTGCGTCTGCGAAGATTCTCCATGAATCGTTGATTTTGCTCTCTGCGGCTTCCACCCAAATCTTGTAGATTTGGTGTCTGATCTCGTCTAATGTGGAAGTTGGATTGACTTCCTTGACTACTCTCGATTCAATGCGTCCAAGTTCAGCCAAGACTGAATGGGTAACCGCGCCGATTGCTAGACCGGCGTTGTATTCTCCGGATGCTCCATAGATCAGCTTCAAGAGGGAAATACGCGGACACGTCGCAGCTCCTGCAACATCAAGGACAGTGGGGACATAAGGTCTCCTCGGCATAAGTTGTCTAAGTTGAGCAGGATCGACAACCAAACTCATCTATACCCAGTTAAGCCGGAGATACAGTCTTTGGACTAATACAACTAACGGATTTGTTATTACCTCTCCAAGCAGACTAACATTTTCTTAAGCCTTAATCCAGCTGCAGAGTTCATCGTGCTCAAACTTCCGTCACGAGTCCGGATTTGGGTGTTCTGCACAAATATCTTCGGCTTTCAATCTGACGAATTTTCATCCAGCAGTACGTCTTCAGATCTAAAGACGGTCAGGAAATTTGATCGGCTTATTCTTATACGAAGTCCGGTGTTCTTGTTGTTATGAAGGCAGCAGCGCTTTACGGACATCATCAAATTAGGATTCAGGATCTACCTGTTCCATCCGTTCGTCCGGATGATGTTTTGGTTAAAGTGAAGTCGGTCGGGATCTGCGGCAGTGATCTGCATTATTGGAGAATAGGAGCAATCGGGGATCTCATAATTAGAGAACCATTGGTTTTGGGTCATGAATTATCTGGTCAAGTCGTGGATGTTGGACGATCTGTATCTGATCTGAGTGTTGGAGATCGAGTTGTGGTTGAACCTGCGTCTCCCTGCGGTAAATGCCGCTTCTGCCGAACCGGTCGGTATAACCTGTGCCCAGAGAAGCGGTTTATGGGTGATCCTCCAAACAACGGTGCTTTCGCGGAATACGTTGCATGGCCAGCAGCCTTTGCGTACAGAATGCCTGCAGAGATGAGCTTCGATGAAGGAGCATTAGTGGAGCCACTCTCCATTGGTACGTATGCGACCGGTCGTGCACACATAACCCCTGGCGACAGGGTTTTGATAATGGGGGCCGGTCCAGTAGGGCTGATGACGCTGATCGCAGCGGTTACTCATGGGGCGACTGAGATCTACGTGGTTGATGTGTTCGATTGGAGGCTGGATAAGGCGAAAGTGTTCGGGGCAACGACCACAATAAACGCGAAGAGTGAGAATGTTACAGAGAAAATCCGAGAATTAACCAAAGGTGAGTACGTTGATGTAACACTGGAAACATCTGGATCACCAGACGCCGCCGCGCAATCCGTAAAAGTAACTCGCCGAGGCGGAACGATTGCGCTCGTAGGCCTCTACGACGCTGCCGAGTTTCAGTATCCTCTTCTCGATGTTCTCATGAAAGAAATTTCCGTAGTCGGAAACTATGATGGGGCATATAGCTTCCCGACAAGCCTGGAAATTATGGGTTCAAGAAAATTCGACGTCAAACAAATAATAACACACCATTTACCGCTTGATAAAATAGAAACAGGTTTCAAATTGATGGAGGAGAAAAAGGAACACGTACTCAAAATCCAAGTACACCCCTGAATTTAGTGGGAGTTAACAAAATACCGAACCCCAAATCTGTTAAATCCTCTTGCATCGAAACACAGATAGTGATTCGAATGGATCACGTTGAGAAAGAACTCCTGGAGAATCTTGATGTAACAAAACTGTACGCGTTCGATAACCCACGAAGAATACTTTTCGGGCTCGGCGCGCTCAGAAATATCGGCGACGAAGCAAAGAGATTCGGATCAAAAGGACTCATCGTCACCGATGAACCTGTTGAAAAGGCCGGTTTAACAGCAAAACTTGTTCCACATCTCGAGAAAGAAGGCATTCGTTGGGAGATCTTCAAACGTGATGGTAAAGAGCCGTCGATCGGAAGTATGAACAACGCTGCCGAGTTCATCAGACAGCACCAGTACGATTTGATCATCGGCCTTGGAGGAGGAAGCGTACTCGACACAGCGAAAATTATGGCTATGACAGCCAAAAATCAAGGACGGATAGAGCAGTATATGGATCTGGAGAAACCGATCGAAGTGCAAAATGACAAACTGCCGTTAATCCTGATTCCCACGACGGCGGGAACCGGAAGTGAGGTAACTCCATTCGCGGTAGCAATAGACGAGAAGACCGGACTCAAATCGTGGATGTACAGCAGAAAACTATACTCAGATCTATCGTTAGTGGATCCAATAATGACGTTGTCTTGTCCTCAGAGCGTGACGGCGCAAAGTGGAATGGATGCGCTCAGCCAATCTATAGAGTCAATCCTAGCTGCAGATGCAAATCCTCTCTCGGAAATGTTTGGACTTGAAGCGGTCAAACTAATATCCGAAAACCTAGGTCGCGCGTATCATCAGGGTGAGAACCTTGAAGCACGCAAGGGAATGGCTCTTGGGGCTATGATTGGAGGATGGGTCCTAGGTTTTCCATGGTCGGGAGGGGGGATCTTAGGCCATTGCATAGCAGAGGTAATTGGTCCAAAATTTGGGCTTCCACACGGTCTTGCATGCGCCCTGGCTCTTCCGTACATCATGGAGTTCAATCGTCCTGCGGCTAACCATAAGTTAGCAATGATCGCTTCAGCCATGAATGAAGATACCAAAGATCTTCCACGTAACCAACGCGCGTCTC
>DASQZS010000105.1:0-3073 GCA_035638535.1 Candidatus Acidiferrum sp. | reverse complement strand
GTATTCAGCACTGGGTTGATAGTTTTCAGTCTTACATTTCCAATCTTCATAACAATTCTTGCCGGAATCTATCCGTCCTGGCAAGCGGCGAGAATGAAACCGGTTGACGCACTAAAATACGAGTAACCGACAACTGCTTGGACACTCGGCTCGACTATACGATCGTTGATCGACGAGTGTAATCGTGCAGTGCACCGATTGAATTGGCGCGCAAATTTGCTGAGACGAAATTTATACCGGCATGATTCTAAGGATTGTGACGAGGATTGTTCCAGAACCATTGCATCTTTGGCGGTTCAAAGTTCTCCTGCCACATTAAAGCAATTAGTTCACCTAAATGATACAGTTGTTCCGTAAATGTTTGGATTAGACATTCTTCCACTGAAAGATCGAACGTCTTCCCCGAGGCTAGAACAAAATTCACTTTCCTATTTAGCTCGTGCTCATTGACATTTTGTAAAAATAGTTTCGTTCTCTCTTCGACTTCAGCAAGATGCTCAAGTACCATACTCATATTCGTATATTCCTCGGACTTTCTACGAGAGTATTTATTCGATTTCCCCGGAATAACCCAATTTACGATCCAGTCTTCGTTATCGATCATGTGGATGAGAATGTTTTTCATGCTGTAGAAACTGGCTTCACGATTTTTTTCTACCTGTTCCCACTGTAGTTCGCTCAGTTTTGTTGCAAACTGGTATCGTACTCGTCGTGAATATTCAAACAATTCTTGGATGGTTAGCAAGTATGCGATCAGATTCGGGTTTAGTATAGTTATACCATCGGTATCAATCTTAGTGTTTGGTAGCCATTATAGATCGCGCGTTCTACGGCGGCATGAGGAGTAGGTTTCGGTTTCACGACGTGACAGAAGACGCATCCGTTACGTTCGATCAATCGTATATGCCAGTCAACTATATTCAGAACTCGCGGAGTTATTTGGAGGCCAGGACGCGCTATAGCCAGCGTCAAGTTTCCGAGTGATCGATTGATCGCGATTTCTGATCCGATCTCTTTAAAGAGTAAGTCAATCTGTCCTGCGTAGAGGCTCTCCAGAGCAGGATACCCGATTATCCTAAGCACTGGTTGCCCAGTGTCTTTTCTTAGTTTCAAGGAGGTTTTGTTAAGTAATTCCTCGATATGTTGAAGAGGATCCTCAGGATTGCCGCCAACGATCAAATACGGTGCAGTTTGATCTTTGCCTTCTTTCGCTTGTTCGAAAACTCTGACTTGTTTAGCAAATACTTCAGTATGCACGTGTTCGGTCAGGAGTTTCTTGATCTCTTCCCCGTCAGCGCCTAGCACTGGGAGGAATAGCACTCCCCGACCCTGGGATAGGAAGTTCCATGCAAGCGGTAACACGAAGAGGTTGACTACGTCAATTGGTACGTTCGCATCTGCTTCCAGTAGCACATAGCGACCTTCAGGATAGCCCCCATCGACTAATGCGTCTAGGTCACTGCTCCCGGTAGAAAATCGACTCTTGGTGTCCTGAATTACCTTCCAAGATTCAGACTTTGCGGGTCTAGGTGTCGCTGGGGGCCGAATAATCTGTAACCCATCGTTCAGTGTGAAGAAGGCGTTAGATTCAGAAAGCCTCGTGCCCCTCATCTTACGAACGTCTAGGGTTCTGAAACCGTCTTGCGACCGCCCTAAAGTTATGACACCATCGACAACGAACTCTTCTATCCCGAATCCCGTATGGCTGTCACCGTACGGGATCTCTCCTACCAGCAGAGTTGTGATTTGGTGTTGCTTTATGATCTTGCCGAATACGTTGTGAAGAAGAGATCGTGTCTCTGCACGGCTTAGTCCTTGAAGGATAGCGCTAATCGGATCAATCACCAACCTTTGAGGTTTGAAATCGGCTACAGATCGAACCATATCGCCGAGCATCTGGCTCGTTCCCTGTTCGGTCATCGAAACGCAATCCACAATTTTGAACAGTCTCTTTCTCTCAAGCATATCAATATCAAAACCCACCGACTTTGCGTTTCGACCGAATTGCTGCCTAGCCTCCGCAAAAGACACGTAAACTCCTCTTTCACGTCGATCCATAGCGCCTCTGTAGAGAAACTGTGTTGAAAAAATCGTCTTACCTGATCCAGGATTTCCGGTGATGAGAACTATGCTCCCCTTCGGAAAACCTCCTCCGAGCAAAACATCTAATCCTTCGGTTCCGGTGGAAACTCTAGTCGTCAACGAGTCTTCATCCTACCCTTTGCTTCTTTGACATATTCCATCAATTTCCCTTTTTCAATAGATTTGAAAGATAACCCCAACTTTTGATAGAATCGCATTGCTATACCTCGCTGAATTGTCAAACCTGCCACTCCGAAAGTCTCTTCCAATATCCAACAAAAACGATCGAGTTTGGATGGAATTTCGGTTCGCGGAATCCCATTAGTTGCTAGATGAGAATAGAATGCGTCGACCACACCAACACCTAGAAGGTCCTTGATGGCCTCATCAACTGATGAGATCAACTGAGCATGAATTTCATCATCGCCTACTATTGGGGAACTCAAAGCATCACCGAAAGAAACGCGATCTCATCAAGAAACAAGAAAGTTTAGTTCAATGTATCCTATGAACAACATATAATATGTTTCAATCCTGTTCAACAACGCTACTGATCACTCGGCATGACACTATCGTGACTACGAGTTTCGATTCTAAGTCGATGCTTCGGCGAAATGTCTCAAGACGGCTAGCGGCGGGAGGCTTACACCTGCACATATTGACTGCAGATATGCTATTGCGCTCGTTCCTAGGAGGACGCCGACTGTTAAGGTTGATAGAACTAGGTTAGCGGTTGCAACTCCCAATAATTGCGAGTTCGTGAAGCATGCAATTTCAGTTACCACCACACTGACTCCAAGCCAAAGAACCATATGCATTATATTCACAGACGCAAATTTTGTGTATCGACGAAGAGCTTGCTTTGCAAGATAAACTAGTGGAGCCAAGTACACTAGACCGAGCATTGAGGCAGCAACTATACCAGCCATCACGACACCCGCATCGCCATTAAGTGGCGAGACGAAAAGGTACGCGTAGTATGACGCGTAGA
>DASQZS010000104.1:0-5227 GCA_035638535.1 Candidatus Acidiferrum sp. | reverse complement strand
GAGGACCCCGCCTTCACCGCCGGCAGCTATGTGATTGTGCAGAAATATCTCCACGACCTAGCCGGCTGGAACGCACTTCACACGGAAGAACAGGAGGCGATAGTCGGTCGGACGAAGTTGAATGACGTTGAACTCGACGACTCAATCAAACCCACCAACGCGCACAACGCGCTCACAACAATAGAGAAGGATGGGAGGGAAGTTAAGATACTGAGGGATAGCATGCCCTTCGGTCACGCGGGACAGAAAGAGTATGGGACCTACTTCATCGGCTACAGCCGCTCACCAACCACCACCGAACAGATGCTCCAAAACATGTTCATCGGCAAACCCCCCGGCAACTACGACAAAATACTGGACTTCAGCCGCGCCGTCACGGGGAACCTCTTCTTCGTACCCTCCGCCACCTTCCTCGAAAAAATTACTGATCACTGAACAGGAAGGCACTTAGAATACCAAATCCGAGTGCTGACACTACCTGCTTGGGGGGGAGCCCACTTTTGTGGGTACAGAATTGTTCTAGTGTCCACTAATTCGCATGGCTCCGCAACATTGACACCAAAACTGTTGGGAGGGAACTTATGTGATTAAGTCTCGATGGTTACTGCAATTGCGGTGTCGAGTTTCTTGTAATACTTCTTAAGATCACCATATTTTGAGCCAAACTGGTCGATCACGTCCGCCAGCTTTTGAGCATCGAACACCTGTCTAGCTTCACCGCGCGCCTTCTTTCCCCTTACTGATAGCTCGATTTCTGGATTGGTGGTAGCGTACTTGTACCATTTCGTGTCTTTACCATACATGGGCAACAGGTATATCGTGGCACCGTCTACGACAAACCACACTGGTCTTGTCGTCCATTTCTCTGATCTCTTGACGGTTAACTCAACCTCACCTGTGGATTTCAGTGTTTCAAGAAACTCCTTAGCCGCCATATTGAACCACCATCAGGCAAACACCCTATAGTTTAGAAAGCTAAAAGTATGATTAACTGACGGGTAACTTTTGCTACTATGCGTAGTGACCTAGAGTCAATTGGAACTGCTATTGTTATAGCAACTCTATTACTCACTGTAATTGTCTACGTTACTGGCAGTATCGTTTTAGGTTTAATTATTTTCACAATTTCTTTCCTCATCATGTTATTTGGTTCTGAGAGGAAAAATAGCTGACCAAAAGTTCCTGAATACAAAACATTAGGGTTTGATTTGTTTTGTGTGTGAGTCTAGTGATGCGCACCAGCATACCCACACACGAAAATTAAAACGGATGATTCCACACGATAATGATTCTTTTTGTCGGAACCAGTTTTTTTAAGTGGCCTAATGTAAGGAATGTTGGCGTTGATGACGCAGGCGAGAGAAATTATCCGAGTTGGGCAGACAGAAATTACATTTCTGCTCGAAGGGAAAGACACCGACGGACGATTGGCTATGTTTGAATTTACAGTTCCTGCTGGGGCTAAAGTTCCATTAGCACACTCCCATGAACGGAACGACGAAACCGTGTATGGCATTGAAGGAGTAATCACGTTTACTGTAAATGGGACTCGACACGATGTGGGTCCTGGCGAAACCTTCTTCATTCCACGCGGTGCCGTTCACGGGTATAATAATTTCGGACAAACACGTACGAAAGCACTCACCATAGTAACCCCCGCCCTTCTCAGCCCTGAATTCTTCAAAGAGATTGCGGCATTGGTGAACGTCGTTGGGCCGCCTGATATGGAGAAAATAAAAGTAGTTTACAGTAAATACGGTCTCAAGCTTGCACCTATGCCTCCCAAAGCCTAATCGCTAATAATTGGATCGAACGCAAAGCAGTTAGGTATCCTGTTGGGGATATGTGGAGCTGTGCTAGCTTTGGAATGTATTTCATGTAATGGGTCTGGGGAAGTTCCGTGTTGGAAATGTGAAGGGAACGCTGTCTTCTCTATACCTTGTGAAGATTGTCATGCAGCAGGTACTCTAGGATTAGATAACGAAGGTGAGCCTATAACCTGTGAGACTTGTGGAGGACACGGAAACCGAGAAGGAGTTTGTGAAGTATGCGAAGGGTTGGGAGTTTTGGATTGTGAACGTTGCGACGGCACAGGCAACGTAACGGACGCGTCCGAAGACGAACCAGATCTAGAAGATTAGAAGGAAACGGATCCTACGTTCTGAAGCAAAGAAAATTGACCGTAAGATCAAACTTTGTACTGTTCGTCGCTGACCTTTTCCATCCACTCCACGGTTTTGCCTTCGAGCTTTTCCTGAATGGCGATGTGCGTCATCGCAGTGGTTGCCTTGGCACCGTGCCAATGCTTCTCACCCGGTTGGAACCAGATCACGTCACCTGGCCGAATTTCTTCGATCGGACCTCCCCAGCGCTGCGCTAGGCCGCAGCCAGCAGTCACGATCAGAGTCTGGCCTAACGGGTGTGTATGCCATGCTGTTCGAGCGCCAGGTTCGAATGTGACACTGACGCCGACAGCACGTGCTGGATCAGGCGCCTCGAACAGCGAGTCAATACGTACGGTGCCGGTAAAATATTCGACCGGTCCTTTGCGGGAATCCTGTGAGCCAATCCTTCTAATGTCCATACGAACTTCTCTTTACATTCTCGGCTGAAGGCTCTTTAGATATATTCATTGAGGCTACTTCTGTGAAACAAAATCGAAGAAGCGGATGTAGGTTTCGATGCCGCGATAGTAAGTGGGCAGATGCTGTTTCTCGTTTGGGGCGTGGATGTTGTCGTCAGGTAGACCGAATCCCAACAGAACTGAGTCAACCCCAAGTCTATTTTTCATCATGCTCACAACGGGAACGCTGCCTCCTGACAACAGAAAGAATGGTTTAACACCAAAAGTGGCTTGTAGGGCTGATGCGGCCGCTCGCATAGCTGGCGTATTGCGATCAACTAGAACAGCCGGATCACTCGTAAGATTCTTCAACTCCCAGCTCACAGTTGGAGGCGCATTCTTACTCAAATACTCCTTCAACTGATCCTCAACAGCCCTATTGTCCTGTTCTGGAACAAGGCGCATGGAAATTTTCGCCATCGCTTTCGCCGGTAACACGGTTTTTGATCCCTCGCCAGTGAAACCGGAGAGGAAACCGTTTACTTCGAGAGTAGGTCGCGCCCCAACTTGTTCCATGGTCGTGAATCCTTTCTCTCCATACAACAACTTCGTCCCAGCCATCTTTCGCCAAGCCTCATCCGAAATTGGAATAGTCGCCAATTCGGCACGTTCTTCCTTTGAAAGAACGCGGACCTTATCGTAAAAGTTCGGCAAAGTGATATGTGCA
Organism: Candidatus Acidiferrum sp.; assembly: GCA_035638535.1. Lineage (GTDB taxonomy): Archaea > Thermoproteota > Bathyarchaeia > 40CM-2-53-6 > 40CM-2-53-6 > FEN-987. The sequence goes on along the minus strand of DASQZS010000104.1, from coordinate 1,937 downwards.
TTTGCGTCATGCATTCCCGCGATTAATTCACAAAGGACCTGCGCTGGGTTATGGACTGCTCCTCCAAAAAGGCCTGAATGCAGATCAGCCTTCGCTCCGTAAACATGGAGTTCGAAGTAAGTTATACCACGAAGCCCGTATACCAGAGCGGGCACGTCAGGCTTTAGGATACTTGAATCACAATTTAGGACAAAGTCGCATTTCAGTTTGCTCTTGTACTTTTCCACAAATGAGTCGAGATTTCGTGAACCAATCTCCTCTTCACCCTCGAAGAACATCTTCACGTTGACCGGCAAACCACCTGACCTCAACCATGCCTCCAACCCTTTCAGAACCGCATGCCCCTGCCCCTTCATGTCCGAGGCACCCCGAGCGTAAATGTTGTCTCCACGCACCGAAGGTTGGAAGGGTGGTGAAACCCACTCGTTCAGTGGATCAACTGGTTGAATATCGTAATGGCCGTAGACTACGACTGTAGGTTTGCCTGGAGCGTTAAGCCATTCGCCGTAGACGACTGGATGTCCGGCTGTGGGGAGAAGTTCAACATTCTTGAACCCCATCCCGTTCAACTGTTTCGCAATCCACTCACCGCAACGTTGAATGTCCGGTTTATGTTCGGAGAGGGTGGAGATGCTTGGAATTGAGAGGTACTCTCTGAATTCCGTTAAGTAACGATCATGATCACGTTTCGAGAAATCAACAACTTGCTCTACAGAGGTCATGGAGGCTCATTCAGAGTGGATAGGTTAATGGATATTTCATCTTTACATTCCTAGTCGTGGCTGACTGATCTGGGAACGAAGAGAAAAAAGAAATGAAGGGTGTCTCGTGGCGCGCACGAGACTTTAGTTTATTTTGCCTTTTGTATGCCTCGTTTAACGTCCTCGAGCGTCATCGCTGGATGGAACTCAACCTTTGCGTTCAAGCCTTGGAATAGTGGTTCAGCAAAAACCGGAATCATGTCTGCACTGGCCATATCAGCTATGAAGAGGAACGTTCTATCCCCATCCTCCTCATAGAAGTATGAGGCTTCAGCTTTGATCTTGCTAATGTAATCTTCCAGGATCTTCAAGCCGTTAGGATCTTTGACCATCCTATTACCTGCTTCCGTCGGAACCGTTGCGCGAATCAAGAATCTTATCGTCACTCACCTCTTCCAACAAACCATCCAGTCCTCAACCACTAATTAGTTTTCATAGGTGCGCGCACTATCCGGCCTTCCACCTCAACGCCATGGTTGGGAGAGGGCTCGGTGTTGGTTTATTCGAAAGATAGTGTTACGATTGATTTTCAAGGGTTTGGTTCTGGTTACGGCTCGCTGTCAGCTGTGATGATGCCAGTAGCCATAGTACCGTAGCCATTACTGTAGATTCTGATCTAGTAGCTTAGTAGAATGGCGTTCTTGTATGTGCGCGAGCACGCGCTGCCAAACAGTGATGTTACCGTTAAAATCAAAAGTCTTAATCGACGATACTAACTCCGCAAGGATCTGTGTGATCGTCGTCCTATGCATGTTACCGTTCTGATTCCCGTTTACAATCGGGAACGTTACATTGGGGAAGCCCTCGATTCTGTGATTGCGCAGGATTATCGTGATTGGGATGTTTTGGTCGTTGATGATGGTTCCACTGATGGAACCGTGGATGTTGTCAAGTCCAGAATGCCGGATGATCGAATTCAACTAGCCCAAATGAAGCATGGAGGTTGCGCTGCCGCTACCGCCATGGGTATTGAGAGGGCGCGTGGTCCTGTGATAACATGTTTGGATAGTGACGATAAGCTCATGCCTGACGCACTTTCCATTGTGATGCCCGCTTTCGAGCAGAATCCTCGTCTCGGCTACGTTTGGACGAACTATGTGGATTCGACGGGCGAGAAAGGCGTATCCGATTTTCTTCCCGAAGGGAAAACATTGTTGGAGGCGATGATTTATGGAT
>DASQZS010000103.1:0-2861 GCA_035638535.1 Candidatus Acidiferrum sp. | reverse complement strand
CCAACCGGCTACAAAGTTACAGACCAAACCTGCCGCGGCTCCTATTATAATCGACGCCATCGGTCCGACATATCCGGAAGCTGGGGTTATCGTGGCTAGGCCGCAGACTGCTCCAATAGACATGCCGACCGCCGACGGCTTGCCCTTCCTAACCCAGTCGGTAATCATCCAACTCATCGCCCCAGCCGCTGCTGCCAGATTGGTCACAAGCAGAGCATTGGCTGCTATGCCGTCTGCCGCAAGAGCGCTTCCAGCGTTGAAACCAAACCAACCGAACCATAATATTGCTGCTCCCAAAATTACGAAGGGAATATTGTTCGGCCTACTGTCCTTATGTGAGCTCAGGTCCTTTCGTCTGCCGATAAATATGGCTGCGGCGAGCGCTGACACTCCAGCCGTTTCGTGAACAACCAAGCCCCCAGCAAAGTCAACCACACCTAGAACCCTTAACCAACCACCCACGGCCCAGATCCAGTGCACGACTGGACAATAGACGAATGTGGCCCACAGAACAACGAAGATCAAGAGTGATTTGAATCGAACTCTCTCAGCAAACGCGCCTATGATTAGGGCTGGAGTGATTGCAGCGAATTTGAGTTGAAAAGCCACGTAGAGAACTTCTGGAATCGTAGGGGCGTAGGCTAAGTTTGCTGCAACTCCGACGTTGTTTAACCCGAAATCGGATAGATTTCCGATTATTCCTGCAATTGAATTTCCTCCAAGCGCGATGCTGTAGCCCCACATTGCCCAAACTAGGCTTATGGCGGCGAATATGGCGAGGCACTGGACAATGGTTGAAACAAGATTCTTCATTCTCACTAGGCCGCCGTAAAAGAAGCCTACCGCTGGAGTCATGATCATCACAAGGGCTGTGGCTGCGAGTACCCATGCAGTGTCTCCAGAATTCAGCACTTCATGCACCTTAGCGAGACACTCGCGTTGAAATCAGCTCTTATAACCCTAACCATTGGTTTGCAGCCTAACCTGTTAGGGATAATGCATATCATCGTAGGCCAAGGTCCTGGCCGTTCGTTTAACTAGAACTTTTGTGGTTTGATGCTTAGGTGACAAACGGGTTTTCTATTTTCTTGATTGCCGCGAAAACTTCAGGTCTCATTAGTTCTTCGGGTGGTTGGTCTTTGCTGAGGATTATCTTCCTTAGCATTGTCGCGCTAAATTTCGTTTGTTCTTCGGATGGGTGTGAGCAGACTCCCTCGCATACGAGGCTCTTGCATTTGGTGCAGTACGCAACTTCTCTGAAGAGTAGAGGGCTGATTCCGAGGTCTGGATAGTTTGTGAAAATTTCTTGTGCCGCATATGGTCCGTAGAATTTTCCGACGCCCGCGTGGTCCCTTCCCACCATGAAGTGCGTGCATCCGAAATTCTTTCGAACGGTGGCGTGGAAGATTGCTTCTCTTGGTCCAGCGTATCGCATCTCGGTGCGTAGCACTCCTAGCAGGACTTTGTTTTTGTTCAGGTAATTTGCAAGCAATGCTTTGTATGAATCGAGGATGACTTCGTCGCGGTAATCGCCTGTTTTCTTTTTGCCGAGTACTGGGTTGATGAATAGTCCATCGAAGAATGAGAGTGCGAGGCGTTGGAGGTATTCGTGTCCTAGGTGGGGGGCGTTGCGTGTTTGAAACCCAACCACCGTTTTCCAACCATTTGCTTCGAATAGTCTACGTGTGTCGGCGGGTCTGAATAAGACGTCTCCGTAGGTGACTTTTGATTCTCGAATTAAGTTGATTTTTCCGCCAAGAAGGCGTTCTTTCATCGCATTTGTCTTTACGAAGCCTGGGTGTTCGGTGCTTGTCGTACCGTAGACATGCTGTGCGAGCTCGTTTTTATCAAAGCAGTAAATGTCCTCAATGTTGAGAGTGGCTAGAAAATCACTTTCCCCATCGGTCAGTGCGACCGTATCTCCGTTCCGGATGTTGGTAATTTCGTTTCGGGCCACGTCGAGCGTTATGGGAAGTGTCCATGGTAGGCCGCTTTGTAGTCGCCCTTCCTTAACCACGTTCTCAAAGTCGTTCTGAATCATGAGTCCTTCAAGAGGGCTGAAGGCTCCGTAGGCAATGTTTTCGATATCAGCTGCCTGCTCAGTCGATACCTGAATTTTTGGTAGCTGTTCAGCGTCTTTCTTAGCCTGTTCCGCTTGTTCCTTGTTAACGACTCGATGGATGAGGGTTCCTCCGTGTGGTTTCGGAAGTGAATTTGTCAACTGGATCGCCCACGCCCGTATTGTATCGTTCCGCTTATTTTCATTCTGGTTTCCGGATTGAGGAGTAGTGGAGTCCGCATTCTTGCGAACCCTCCAGTTCCCACCACCATCTGCCTGCTCGCTGGCTTTCTCCTGGCTTTACTGCTCGAGTGCATGGCGCGCATCCAATACTCAGAAAGCCTTGATTATGCAGTCTATTGTAAGGAACGCCCTTCTCTTTCACATAATCAAATACCTCAGTCCACGTCCATTCTGCGAGGGGATTGATCTTGATAATTCCTCCATGTGCAGTATCCTCTTCCACCTTAAGGAGCGATGCTCGCGAAGAGGATTGATCTCGTCTCAGCCCTGTGATCCAGGCATCCAATCCTTCAAGCGCGCGTCCTAGGGGTTCAACTTTTCTGATTTCGCAGCATAGCTTTCTGAATTCGACGCTTTGATAGAAAAGATTCAGGCCATGCTGTTTCACCATTTTTTGGACTGAAGAGGTATCTGGGAAGTAGACGTCGATCGTGACGCCGTATCTTGATCTAACCTCGTCTATAAGATCGTAGGTTTCTTGCGGGAGTCGCCCCGTATCGAGAGTGAAAATCTTAGCTTTAAGTCCGGATTGGGAGAGAAGGTCGATTATTACCATATC
>DASQZS010000102.1:0-6327 GCA_035638535.1 Candidatus Acidiferrum sp. | reverse complement strand
GGGCTCGCACGAGGATGAAAGCTGTTAGCGGTTTCCCTACGGCGCTTGGGTCAACAATTGCTCGGAAGCCTTTGAGTATTCCAGCTTCTTTGAGCTTCTTGACTCGAACGAAAACCGTTGCTTCGCTTACACCAATATCTTCCGCGATTGCTTTGAATGAGGCGCGTGCATCCTGTTGTAGTTCAGCTAGAATTTTCCTGTCTGCGTCGTCCAGTCCGACTAATTTTCCACCATGCATCAATATGATTCACTTATCGCCTTCAAGTATCGTATGATTGAATCCATAATGGATCAGGCAAGCTTTATTAAGGATACCGTAAAGCTTAGGCGGATCAAAATAATGATTCCGTAATAGCATAAACGTGAACAAAATGAAGGAAAAAATAATTCTAGCCTACTCTGGTGGACTCGACACGTCCGTGGCCATCAAATGGCTGAAAGAAAAATATGACTACGACGTCGTTACCCTAACAGTAGACGTTGGCCAAGCAGACGACTTAGAAGAGATCGCGAAGAAATCCAAACTTGTCGGTGCCGTAAGACACCATACTATTGACGCGAAGAACGAGTTTGTGAAAGACTACATATTCCCAGCCATCAAAGCCAATGCGCTTTATGAATTGAAATATCCAATCAGCACAGCACTCGCCCGACCCTTGATCGCGAAGAAGCTTGTTGAAATCGCGCATAAGGAGAACGCGAAAGCAATATCGCATGGCTGTACAGGAAAAGGAAATGATCAGGTCCGATTCGAAGTTACAATAAAAGCGAACGATCCCAAGCTCAAGATTGTAGCCCCAGCTCGCGAATGGAATCTCTCGAGAGAAGAGGCGATAAAGTACGCTGAAAAGAACGGAATTCCAGTTCCAGTCGACTTAGAAAACCCGTACAGTATCGATCAGAATCTCTGGGGGAGATCGATTGAATGTGGAGTCTTAGAAGATCCATTCAATGAACCCCCGAAGGAAGTGTACGAGTGGACAAACGCGCCAGAAGATGCCCCCGATAAACCAGAATATTTGACGATCGAATTCGAAAAGGGTATCCCGGTGAGTGTGAATGACGAACGACTACCTCCAATTGAACTCATCAAAAAACTGAACTATATTGGTGGAAAACATGGGATAGGAAGAATCGATCATATCGAAGACAGACTCGTAGGGATCAAAAGCCGCGAAGTGTACGAATGTCCCGCAGCAATACTTCTCATTGAAGCACACAAGGAATTGGAAAAATTAGTGCTGACGAGACATGAAATAATGTTCAAACAACATATTGACTCTGAATGGGCCAATCTCGTCTACACTGGACTATGGGATGACCCCCTTCGGCAGGACATGGACGCATTTATCGATAAAGCACAGGAACCAGTTTCCGGAAAAGTTCGCGTCAAAGTGTTCAAAGGATTGGCACAAGTTGTCGGAAGAAAATCGCCAATGTCACTATACGAAAATAAGCTAGCAACCTACACCTCAGGTTCCACGTTTGATGAGAAATGGTCTAACGGTTTCATTGAGATCTGGGCCATGCCGACAGTTGTCGCTAACCTTCGCAAACGCCAAAATGCATCCGGAATAATTCACAACGAACCAAAAACACGATCACAGCAAAAGCGGTCAAAGTAAGATTGCAATTCACTTTGGCATTGAATGGATTCATTGACTCTGGAATCCGATGCCCTGAAGATGGGAGGTGAGCCGATGTCTCAAGAGAAATGTATTGATTGCGAAGCAATGATAGAAGTCCCTGATGATGCGGTTGACGGAGAAATAGTGACCTGCTCTGACTGCGGATTAGACCTAGAGGTTCACGTGAGTCCGCAAGGACGGACTCTCAAACCGCTCCTCGTAGCGAAAGAGGACTGGGGCGAGTAGGAACGGTTACTGTCGGCCTAATCTACGATCAGCTCCGACCCGACGAGCGCATGATAATCGATGCAGCAAAACGCATGGACCTAGATTTGAAGCTCTACGACACAAACGAAATTGCGCTTGACGTGACGGACGGAAGAGATGGCGTAGAACTAGCAGATAACTTCCTGCAGCGATGTATGTCCTACTTCCGAAGCATACACGTCACGGCAACCTTGGAGGCACGCGGCAAACTGGTTGTTAACTCCTTCAAAGCCGCGTCAACTTGCGGAAACAAGTTATTTGCATCCATTCAACTCAGCCAAGCAAAGATTCCGACCCCAAGAACATTCCTCGCCTTCACCGAAGAAGGGTCACTGCACGCATTGGATCAACTAGGCTATCCTGCAGTATTGAAGCCGGTAGTTGGAAGTTGGGGACGACTCGTTGCGCTCATCAAGGACAGTGTCTCGGCTAGATCGATAATCGAAGCACGCGAGTACATGCACCCAATCCAGCAAGTCTTCTACATACAAGAGATGATCAAACGTCCAGAACGGGATATCAGATGTTTCGTGATCGGAGACCAAGCAGTAGCGGCAATCTACCGACATGCCACGCCAGGAGACTGGCGAACCAACACAGCCCTCGGAGGCATAGCTGAGAACCTTCCACTCACACCCGAACTTGAAGAACTCAGCCTACGCGCCGCACAGGCCATGGGCGGAGGAGCTTTCGGCGTGGATCTTATGGAGACAGAATCAGGCCTAGTGGTGCATGAAGTAAATCACACTACAGAATTCAAGAACACCATTCGCGTCACTGGCGTAGATATTCCGACTCTCCTCCTTGAATACACACGCAAGGAAGCCAAGCGATGACGAAGGTCGCTGTGCTTGGCGGTTCCGGATACGCGGGAGGAGAACTGCTCCGACTCTTACTAGCCCACCCCGCCTGTGAAATCCAATCGGTCACCTCACGACAGTATGCTGGTGAACCGCTCTATCGAGTCCACCCGAACCTTCGAGGTGTAAGTATGCTCAAATTTCAGAAACCAAACCCAGACGTGGTTTCAAACTGCGATATCGCTTTCCTTGCTCTCCCTCACGGGAAAGCAGCAAGTATAGTGCCAGATCTTCTAGCCAGAGGAATGAAGGTCATCGATCTGACAGCCGACTTCCGCCTGAAAAATCCCTCTGACTACAAAGAATACTACGGATGGGAACACGAGCATCCGGAGCTACTCAAAGAGGCAGCATACGGGTTGCCAGAACTTCATAGAGATGAGATAAAGAATTCACGATTAATAGCCGTGCCAGGTTGCATGGCTACAGCAACAATCCTAGGTGCCGTACCGTTAATCGCTAATGGCCTAGTTGAAACAGACAGAATTGTTGTTGACGCGAAAATAGGCTCCTCCGGAGCAGGAGTTACTCCAACAATTGCGACTCATCACTCTGAAAGATCAGGAGGTGTACGGCCCTACAAAGTGACAGGCCACAGACATATTGCCGAAATTGAACAGGAACTAGGATCACTCACAACCCAAGAAGTGAAAGTAGCCTTTACTCCCCACGCAGTGGATATAGTGCGCGGCATTCTGGCAACAATTCATCTCTCCACGAAACAGAACCTAACTGACAAAGATATCTGGAAAGTATACCGAAGCAGATACGGCGAAGAACCATTCATCAGAATGGTCTCAGACAAGAAAGGTCTCTATGGTCTTCCGAATCCAAAAGTAACAGCGGGAACTAACTACTGCGACATAGGATTCGAAATTGACCATCACATTAACAGAATCGTAGTCTTCACGGCAATTGATAATTTAACTAAAGGCGCTGCCGGTCAGGCGGTTCAGTGTTTCAACATATCACATGGTCTCGATGAGCACACCGGTCTCAACCAGAATTCACTACATCCGTAAGAGCGTGCGAATATGGTGGTCGTAATCAAGTTGGGAGGTAGAGTGATGGATGACGCCCTATCGGAGACTGCTCTCGACGATCTTGAAACGGTAAGCAAGCAAACACCGCTGGTACTTGTTCATGGTGGCGGAAACAAAGTTACACGTTTTGCTGAAAAAATAGGAGTAGAGCAGAAGTTCGTCACGTCTCCTGAAGGCTTCCGAAGCCGATACACCGACTCTGAGACCATGGAAATTTACATGATGGTCATGGCGGGACAAGTGAACAAAGAGATCGTGCAAAGGTTGCTAACCAAGAAGATCCTTTCCATAGGTCTCTCTGGTCTAGACGGCGCGCTGATACGAGCTGAAAGAAAGAAGAGACTTATCGTGAAAGATGAACGCGGACGAAGAGTAGCGATCGAAGGCGGCTATACGGGAACAGTCAAAGAAGTAGACAGGAAACTACTCGTAACACTCCTGGACGCGGGCTACGTCCCGGTGATAGCTCCGATAGCGCTCGGAGAAGAAAACGAGGCGCTTAACATAGACGGCGATCGAACAGCCGCGCATATTGCAGGTGCATTACACGCTGATCTTCTTCTACTCATGACAGACGTAGAAGGAGTCTCGTTGAACGATACTATCCGACGCAAGATGACCGCGAACGAAGCAAAGAATAGCATATCAAGTCTTGGTCCGGGTATGATTACGAAAGTCTACGCTGCGCTTGAAGCGATTTCGATGGGAGTGAGCAAGGTAACTATAGCTCCAGGTGCACATGAGATGCCGTTCACTTCCGCTATGAAAGATGAATCGGGAACTGTGATTGCGAATTGAACGCAGCAGAGATTCAGGGAATGGAAGACGCGCATGGCGCGAAGGTCTACGCGAAGAAACCTGTCGTGATAGTTCGTGGATCTGGCGTCTTGGTGTATGATCTCGAAGGGAACGAATACGTTGACTGCGCTGGAGGCTACGGAACATGCATTGTGGGACATACGCATCCCAAAGTTGTTGCAGCAATCTCAGAACAAGCAGCTAAACTAATTTCCTGTCATGGATCAACGTACAATGACGCTAGAGCAAGACTGTTCTCAAAACTGTTGACCATCGCTCCAAAAGAACTGGACCGATTCTTCTTGAGCAACAGTGGCGCGGAAGCAAACGAGTGCGCGATTAAAATCTCGAGAAAGTTCACTGGACGCAGAAAGATTGTAGCATTCAAAGGCGGGTTTCACGGAAAAACGCACGGCGCACTTTCCGCAACATGGGACGCTAAATACCGAAAGAGCTTCGAACCACTCCTACCGGACTTCACACATATACCATATGGCAATTCTGAAGCAGCAAAAACAGAAATCACCAAAGACACTGCAGCAGTCCTGGTTGAACCGATTCAGGGAGAAGGAGGCATTCGACCTTCACCCATCGACTGGCTTCCACTCCTGAAGGACCTCACACGCGATACAGGCGCGCTTCTCGTCGCCGATGAAATTCAGAGCGGATTCGGACGAACAGGAAAAATGTTCGCTTGCGAACATTACGGAGTTAAACCAGATATCCTGTGTATCGGGAAAGGGATAGCTAGCGGACTACCATTGAGCATTACTGCCACTGACGATGAGAAAATGGGCGCTCTTCAAGTTGGAGAGCACACGACCACATTCGGCGGAAATCCGATCGTCTGCGCGGCCGCGGTCGCCACAATTGACGCATTACATGATGATCATCTTGTCTCTAACGCCGCTAAAATTGGACTCTACCTCAAGAATGAGCTCCTTAACGTACAGAAGCAGCTTCGCATCGTTCGAGAAGTTCGAGGAATGGGATTGATGATAGGTGTCGAGATGCGATTTGACGTATACCCAATTCTAACTAGTGCCCTAAGCCAAGGGATACTAATGCTTGACGCGGGAAGAAACGTCTTGCGATTCTTACCACCCCTCGTCATTGATCAATCAACGGTTGACAGGGTCGTATCAGGTTTACGAACCATCATGGAGAAAGAACAGCTTGCAAAGCTACCCAGTTGAGTTACTCCATGCGATGCTCGAGACTTACAGTCCAAGTGGTTCGGAGAAAAATCTCGCAAACCTACTTCACAATCATCTCACTTCGCACGGCTTCAAAACCAAAATTGATACAGTAGGAAACGTTGTAGGCGAGATTGGGACCAACGGTCCCTACATTCTTCTATGCGGACATATGGACACAGTTCCTGGCGAAATACCTGTAAAGCATGAACGGGACTTTCTTTATGGACGAGGTGCAGTTGATTCGAAATCATCACTCGCCGCATTATATATCGGAGCTACTCTCGCCAAAGAACGATGCAAGCTTCCGTTCAAAGTGAAACTCGCTTGCGTAGTTCAAGAAGAATCTACCAGCATAGGCATGGAAGCAATCATGCAGGAAGAAGAAGCGTACGATCTGGCAGTGTTCGGTGAACCCAGTGGAGCAACAAACATCGTAATCGGGTATAAAGGAGCCTTGCACGCTCAAGCAACATGCAAAACAAATGGTGGCCATTCCGCTTCCCCATGGATCTCTAAGAATAGTTTCGAAGAG
>DASQZS010000101.1:0-5802 GCA_035638535.1 Candidatus Acidiferrum sp. | reverse complement strand
TTGAACGTTGAAGTCTGACGTGGTAGTCGCCGGTTACTACGTGGAAGTTTTCTAACGTTTTCTGAGTTTTGCTGACGAGTTTTTTTAATGTTGGGGGAATAGAAAAAATAATTTATTTTTCAGAGCCGGGTTTTTGCTCCTTTTTCCTCCTCCTCTCCTCAAAATTCCACTGTAAAACCGAGCTAATTGTAGGAGGAGTTTTCTGGTTTATTGCGATCACAATTCCTCCTATCGAAACAAAAAATCGTGGGATTTTTAGTAAGGCTACTCGATAGTCTCATTCCTGCTATTTCTTCTCATATCGAAGCAGAGTTAGCCATATTTCCATTTTCGCCAAAAACTCAACCGCAGTGAGTTCGTTATGTTCGACTAAGAGAACCTCTCTCAACGGGCCGGACAAGTTCTTCTGCGCAAAGATTTTCAGCCGTCTAATGTCGATGCCGGATGTTTTGCTCAATCTCATTCTTCCTTTAGTTTTAATCAAGTCACATTAGTGGCCATTCAGTTTCTCTGTTTATTTCAGATTCTAACATAGTCCGATTCAAACTCGCTTACGTGGATGCGAACGATAAATTCTAGATTGTGTTTTAATTCTATCATAGTCCGATTCAATCGCAAACAACCCTTGACGAAGGAATCTATGCAATAGTGTTTTAATCCTAACATAGTTCGATTCAAATTGGATCCGCAAGGACAACTAAGCCAACAGGTGGACAGTTTCAATCCTATCATAATCCGATGCAAAGTAATCCGTTGTATGTCCATCGATAATTGTTTGTAGCGTTTTAATTCTATCATAGTTCGACTCAGTCAGGTAACGCACCAGATCCACTGAATCAGTATGCGCCATTTTAATCCTACAATAGTTCGATGCAAACATCATCCATGGAGCGTATTCGGTGGTGGCTTTTGCGTTTTTGATTATGAACCCCAATCTTACGACTGGACAAGCCTGCCATGTCTCAATTCCATGAGAATAATCGGGGCTTCGAACCGATGTTAGAGATTCTATCGCAGACGCGCCAGCGACTCATAGTCGCTTTTTTCTATGTACTGAAAGAGATCGGACAGAGTGTTAACGTTCAGTCCTTCCAGCGTCTTGTCTGTAACTGATACGGTGTATGCTTGGAGCATTGGTGCTAGAATGCTACGTAGTTCGAAAGATCTGGTTCGATTATCTTTTGACTTCGCGACAGCCAGTATTCTTTTCAGTGATGTGGGGTCTACTTTAACAAAATCGGCCAAGTTTTTGAAATCTTCTGACTCTATCAGCCTCTCAAGTTGAGAGATGGCATTTGTTGTGTCCTTATCAACCCAGAGAGTTGCCGCAATATCCCTTAACCCTTTAGCCACAGTGTCAGCTACGCAGAAAATGGATTTCTTGCTGTCGTCTCCTTCTCTGAACAGTTTTCTGAACTCGTTGATTTCACTGAACTTCCATTCAAGTGCAGCGGAGATGATCCTACGAGATGGTTCGTCAGAAATCCTGTCTCCTATTTCTTTGATGTACCGATTTTGGCTTTCAAAATATTGGCTTTCATCAAGCTCACTATGTCCTTTTAGTACTTCAAATGTTGCATCCAAGAGAACCTTGTCGTAGATGTATTCTGCGAATGTTGCTCTGCGGCGAGAGTGGTCATCGGTCCATCGGTGCACCCAGACTGCTGCGCACGGTTTTGTTCCGTAACGGTTAGCTCTGCCGCATATTTGCATCAACGAATCCCATGGTGCAAAGTCACGGATGATCTCGTCAGCGTCAATGTCAACGCCCGCTTCGACACATTGAGTTGACACTATTACTACGAAATTCTTGTTGTTTGATTTTGTGATTTCTTTAATTCTCCTAATGCGATTTATGCGCTCTATCGGCACAATAGCGCCCGAAATGTAGAAGATCTCCATTCCGGAAAATGTTGCTTCTGTATTCTTCAGGTTCCTCAAGAAATCCAGTAACCTCAGCGAACACCGGACCGTATTAGCTGTGAACATAGTAGTTTGGTTCTTTCTTTTCCTAAGGAATGCTGGTACCGATTCAAGGTATTTCTCGAAGGGTACGGCCTTCGGTTGAAGAATCAACTTCGTTCGATCGAGCTTTGCAAAAAAGTGTTCCTCTTCAGGAATCACTTTCTGAGATTGTCTTAGAAATCGTGGTTTCGTGGCCGTCATGTAGAGTACATTGAGATTGATGTTGTCTGACATTCTGTGGAAGAAAGTTTCAATCAGAGGCAGGATTCGGGTTGGAATTGTTTGAACTTCATCCAATATTACGGTGGAGCCTGGGAGACGGTAGAATCTTCGTATGAAACTTCGCTGTGAAGAAAGGAATGAATAGAACAGTTGATCGAAGGTGGTAACAACCAGGTCTGCGTCCCAGTCCTCCATAGCAAATCGAGCTTGTTCGAAATTCGGCGTTTCGTCTCGATCTTGAATCTGAGGAAATGTGAGGCTGTGAAATTGCATGACACGTAACGGATCAGGTTGGCAGCAGAGTACTGATTTGGTGACTTCTCCAACCTGGTCGATTATCGAAAGGTAGGGCAAGCTGTAAATGAGTGGAGAGCCACGTCGCTGCATTCTGGATGCGGTATGCAATCCCATCAGGGTTTTCCCAAGGCCCGTTGGGAGAGTTAACCGCAGAATCTTTTGTTGCTTGGTCTGTTTGAAGCTTCTAACGAACTTCCAAGCTGTCAATCGTAGGTCTCTAAAGAGAGCTGACCCGTTAAGTTCCAATCTACTGACAAACTCGTCTATCTTCTGTACCGGAATTGGTGCGCAGTCTTCCACTGACGGGGCTCCCAGCACGGTTGCGATATCTGATTCCGTGAGTGTTGATATTATTGTAAGCAGCGCAAGATACAGGTCGACTAGTTGACCGTTTTCGGCATTCGCTTTTTCTGCTTCGTCTCGAATTTCTCTGCGAAAACTTTCGAACTTTGATGCGATCTTATTTACTAGCAATGATTGGTAGGGTGACTGAAATTTGCTGAAATCCAGACGACCGTAATTCGGTACGTCGAATTGGAATTGCCATAACCTTTCATCAATTGTATCTTTTGCAATTCCGTATTCGCGCTCAAGAGATTCGCTTGCATATGCCTGATCAAGATCCACAAGTGAGCCATGATGCCGATTTACCGCATAACTGCACACAAAGGGAAGCCATCTTGCCAGACCATCGTGTTTACTGAAGATTTCTTTGGCAACAATAAAAGTGAAGATTGAAGAAATCGCAGAATGCCGTTTATCTTCCGTTACCCTTCCAGTCCAAATGTATTCTTGGAACTGATTCTTGGCTTTTCCAAAATCGTGACAGATACCTGTGATGTACGCCGCAGTGACTAGATCGTCTCTGCTGATTGAAAGCTCTAAGGGTAAGTTTGTAACTATCGCGGCCGCTCTTACTCCAGTCTCTTTGAGATGTTTCTCAAGTGGATCTGGTTCGCTGTCGGGAAATTTGTGAGCAATTAGTTGGCGCATGACTCAAAGAACACTACATTCTTGTCGGCTTTTTTCAAGTGGAAATACCGTAATGGATGTGTCTTGTCTTTTGCAATGATCTTCAATGATCCACCGGTCTTCTCAGCATAAACATAGGCAATATAGCGAAATGCTCGTCCTTTGAGGACATCAAATGGCACGCCCTCTTCGCGGATGCATAGGTTGTCCTGCTGTAATCCCACCGACTTCACTTGGTTTTCTGTGAGAGGGAGCACTGAATCGAGACTAATTTCTGCGGCATTATTTTCGGATGCCTGATCTATATGGTCGAAATTGACGTCAGCTAAGAAGCCTAGGCTTCCAAGGTAAGGTGGATAGAACCATTTCTTCTCTTGTAAACGTTCCACAAATTCGCGCATTAGTTTCGCATTTTTGTGAGCGAAGACGATTGCGAAATGTGGATTTCGGACTATTTCGATGTTGGCTTGAAAGGATTCGTTAAATTTTGCTGGGTTAACTCTGTTTCCATCAATCATAGACGGTCCTTGTCGCCAGTTTTGTGGAAGGTGATCCTTAAGCAAAGGAGAGAGAGGAACCACAGCCGTATTGGTTTCGCGGATTTGAAATTCGTTAGCTAGGTTTTCTCGATCTATGCCGAGAATTGCTCCTATCAGCCCCACAATCGCGGTTCTCGGTGGAAAACTGAAAGTCAACGGGCTTCCGCCGGATGAGAATCCTTTCTTCCAGTATGCATGGCTTCCCTTGACTTGGAAGACGCATACTTCCATTCATTCAGGCCTTTCCTTTGGTTAATGCGTTAAGTTCCTTCTCCATATCGACGGCTGTGCCGTTCTTTGTTAGTTCAATGCCCGGATCGATATTCCGGTATATGTTCGTTATGAAATCGCTGTTCTTTTGAAGACATGAAAGCCAATCGTTGAACTCTAAGGAATAGTCGTTCGGCGAATGAATCGTCTTCTCGTTCTTTCCTTTTTCAATGTTGAGTTGGAGTTTGTCCAGAAAGAATCCTGACTGCCTCTGGTCTTTGTAGTCTATTCGAATCAGGAGTCTTGGATGGTGGAATGCTTTTGATCTCGAGTGCAGTGCTTGCGTCCCTTGCCACATCGATTCCATTAGGAGATCAACATCATTGCTTGTGAGTCCCGTCTCTTTAGAGAGGTTCTCGTTGATTACTCCGTAGAAACCTATCAGAGCGTATGGAACGATAAATTCGCGTCTGAAGGTTCGCTGTTGAGCTCCTTCTTTTGAAGCGAAACCACCTGTTCCTGAGATTTCATTAATTTCGACTGCGTGAAGACTTTGACCTGTATTGAACTGAACAGCACCAGTGATATGGATTCCTGCACCGCTCTCCTCATGTTCTTCTCCAGCTTTCTTTCTCCTGGTGATCGGTAACATGGCTCCGAATAAACGGGCGTCAACGCACCTCTCCAGTAGCCGTCTTTGGGCTTCCTCCGTTGCTTTAGCGTCCGGCAGTTTGCCAAATAGTTCCTCATAGCGTCTCTCGGCAGTTGCCGCATCGCCTTTTGTTCTAACAAAAATTTCGAACTCATCACCTTTCTCGTGTTTGTAACGAAGTATGTAGTCTCTGATGGTTCGCTTTAATCGGACATCTGTCACATCAATTCTTTCGGTGGTAGGGTCTTGTCTAGGTCTGTTCTCGAATGGGTCACCGTTTGGATTGCATCGGAAGATGTCGTATAGAAATAGAATTTCAGATCGATTAGGGTAGATTTCACTCTTTTTCTTCTTGCTTGACATTTATTTTTCCTCCAATGAATTGTTGCGTATAATAGTCCAATGCCCAGCCTAGCGAAAAATAGTATCGAGCTTCTTGATCTGATAGTTGTGACTCTCTACTCAAGTAGTAGCTCGCAGCCTCTTCTATCTGTTTAGTTGTCCTGGAATTGGCGCTCAACTGTCTGATCTTCATTCTCAATTCTGGAAAGAGTGTTTTCGCCATCTGATCCTTACTTATGGTGAGGCCTCGGAGTCTGCTAGTGATCGGCATTTCTCCTTTCCAGCTACCGCGTTCCTTTCGCTGTGCGTATTCGACTCTTCCGAAGAGGACGCCTATGAGAAAGTAGGCTCGTTTTGCGTCATCGTCAAGCATAGTCTTGTCGGAGAAGAAATCTGACCATTGTTGGTTCAAGCTTTCGCTGGCTGAGCTAACCTGCTCCGACTTACTGGTGTATAGTAAGTTCCATATAACATACGAGTATACTACGAAAGTGCTGATCTGATTTTTCACTGAGAACTGTGATGAAGACACACTGTCTAGGTAAGTGCTTCTAAGAACGGCATCTACGTCTGACCAGAAAATTGCTGGTTGCGGCGGGGTTT
>DASQZS010000100.1:0-2910 GCA_035638535.1 Candidatus Acidiferrum sp. | reverse complement strand
AATACTCAGTACGGGCACATGGTAGTCTACGTTCCAGCGAATTGGACGATTGACTTGGTCTTCACAAATCAGGAAGGGATCACACATAATGCTGTGCTCATAAAACCTGATGTGCCCATCCCAACTTACGATTTAGTGAATGACGGAACTATTATCGCCCAGATCCCTGAGAATGCAATAGAAGGGAACTTTTTAGTCTCCGGCCAATCAGGATCAGTACTCGTCACAAATCTGTCGCCAGGTACTTATTGGATAGCCTGCGCCATGGCGTTTCCTACACCACACGCAGAATCAGGAATGTGGATCATTCTTCAAGTATCCACTGCTATTGGGACACCATACTACACGGTCATAACATGAGCGGTGCGAGCTCACGTTTCTGAATTTGTGAACGAAACTTGATGTCAAATCAGCTCGAGAGGGCGGCGGATATCGCACCGGCCAATGTATCGGAAGTCTGTTCTCCAGTAAATGAGCTTGATACCGATCCATCCTTGCCGATGACGTAGAACATTGGGGTTGATTGAACTCCGTAGTTGCTGAAGACTATACCAGAGGAATCGTATAGAGTTGTCCAAGTTGTACCGTAAGTGCGAATGAAGTTCGCAGTATCATCTGCCGTCGCACCATTCCATGGTCCGGCGATTGAGACGAATACGACGTTGCCGCCGTATTGAGCATACAGAGTATCTAGGATCGGTGCCATATTTCGACAATGCGGACACCACGGTTCCATAAATTCCAGTAGCACAACTTTTCCGCGAAACGAAGACAGTGTAGCAGTTTGCCCTGTCGGGCCATTCGAACTTACGATCGGTAGCGTGAAGTCTGGCGCATTACCAGATGAAAGAGAGGTCGATGAGTATGTAACGGAGAGAGATGAAGAGGCGGGGGTGGGTGAAGATTGAGTGAACGAATATGCGGCCCAAATCGCAATTATAATAATAATGGGAATCGCGATCTTTTCAGCCTTACTTAGCCTATAACGCTTAACCTCGTCGGTTTTCTTGTTCGTTTTAGAGTTCTTAGCTTCCTTTGGCAAGATAGTCACTTAGCCGATTAGCCACCCATCGCTATACCCTAGAATAAATGTTCTGCAGCATGTCGATACGTTAGCGTACGGGTTTGCATCCGGAAGCTGCTGACACGATTGACTCATTCGAGAAAGTGTACGCCAATTTGCCGCGGATAAAGCCCCCTACTTTCTGGTTTTGATCGATTGCAAAAATTATTCCTCCACTCTCATACTGAGACGCCTGTGTAGTTTGCGATATGCTCTGGGTCTCTTGCACTATGATTGTGCCGTGCATCCAGAAATGCAAGAGTGAATGATAGTGATACTCTCCGGGCATGGTGAAGGTGTAACTCCATGATGCGCTTTGTGCAATTGGTCCTGAATTGAATATTCCTGTATCACTCGTCACAGTATCTGAGTGGATACTGTTACTATCTACGCACCAGGTTACGGTTGCAACATTATTCGTTGCGGTGACTGTAAAGCTCGCTGGGTAGTAGCCGCCGTAGAACAATGAATTCTTGATCACTATATCGCAATGGGCAGGCCTCGCGTTGGGAATTGAAGTAACTATGAATAAACTTGACGCGATAAGGATTATTCCTAACATGATCGACACAGCGATCCGTTTTCTAGGTTTCCACGCAAGTAAGACAAAGTAGACGGTTAGTAATCCGAAGGCTAGTTCTGCGACGTCTAACCAAAAAGCGAAGAATCCGTAGGTAGTGAGTGTGGCGTTCGAGTACGGAATGATTCTCGTTGGCGCTTCTAGTATCAGTAGATGTAATCCCCCTCCCGCTGCCCCAAATAAGTTAGTTGCGGCGACGCCTAGGATTAGGAATCCAATCTTATGCTCTTCAGTGAAATTGCGGAGACTTGTTATCGGATTTGAGAGGTGACCTGGATTGCGTCGTCTTCTACGTCGTGTGTTTCGTCTTCGCTTGGCGAACACTAGTAAGAGTACTATTCCAAGTCCGGCGAAAACATATGGAGCCACTATGATGACCGAAGACTGCTCGGTAACATTAACTGGCAAGAGTACTGAAACTGAAACTTGATTCAGCGAACCGCCTATCGCCATAACGTATTGTCCAGGAATCGCACTTTGGCTCGCTTCAATATCTACGACGACAACGGGTTTGGTGTTTGGTAAAGATTCAATGTTAATTGGGTTGCTGCTAAACGAAGCGTTCAGTGTGTCGGGGCTGGTTGATGTACTGGCTACGAAGAGTTGTAAATTTTCGGCTTGTCCGTTGACTGTCAACTCCACTGGTGTTGCTGATCCTTGTCGAACCTGCGCGTAATCGTGGTCTAGAGTGAACGCAAAAGAAATCGGGATAGTGGGATCTAAGATTCCGATTTTGTTTCCGGAGTATTCAGCGAAGCAAATATTTCCATTCGGCATGGTTGCTAGCCATAGCGCTGTTGAGATTGGTCCGGTTGGGATTTGGTATTCTGTCAATGTGTGATGGACTGGATCTATCTTTCCGATCCGATTGGCAACATGTTCAGTGAACCATACGTCGCCGTAACGATCAATCGATAGGTCGTTGGGTAATGAGTATGGGAATATTCCGTTTGCTGGGTTCGACGTAGGGAATGTTATGAGTTCTCCTGTCGCAGGATTGAATTGTCCTATTCGATTGAGACCGTGGTCAGCGATCCACACGAGCCCATTTGGGTCTATCGTTATTCCTACTGGAGCAAGAATTGAATCGAACCGAAATTCTTTGAATGTCGAGTTACTCGGATCGTAGACGCCTATTGTTCGTGCAGTTGATTCTGTGAACCAGATACGATTCGAAGAGTCGATATACAAGTCGGCTGGACCAGAATTCTCGGTCGGTACGCTAAACTGGCTGAATCGTTGAGTCTTTGGATCAAATACTCCAAGG
>DASQZS010000099.1:0-3458 GCA_035638535.1 Candidatus Acidiferrum sp. | reverse complement strand
CCCGGTGGCCAATAATTTGGTTCAATGGAACTCCGACGGCTTTCCCATCAAGTCTAGATATGGCGTCCTTGATCTCGGAAATTGCAAGATATTGACGCTTGTTGGGATCAGTATACTGATCGCTGTAACCTACTCTTACCACGTCCGTCTGACGTTTGCGGGTTGGCTTGAAAGTATCGGTATCGACGGGTATGGGAACAAATTTTCCATCCGCGACGCGATCAAGCATATTCGGCATTGAGACCAGCGCTGGCACTTCCCGATAGAGAGGTATCTTCCCGTTCGGATTATGATAATGCTGCACAATTCGATTTTTCCACAATTTCGTAACGTAACGTGGATAGGCAACATCATTGTGGCTATGAAGAAGATTAAACTGGCTTCTGTACTGTCGCCAATCGAGATAGCGCGTGTAGTATGCTATGTGGGTGCTCCCTAGGCGGCGCCTAGGTAAGAGGTAATCCTCTTTGAAACCGAATGGATGAGGTGCTCCGGAGATGACCCGACTAGTCACTCCCAACCGGTTCAGGGCTTGACTCAAAACTACTCCTACACCGATATGCTCAGCGTGCAGAACCTTGAACGAGTATACCATAGTCCTACAACGAACTGTGCATTCCCTATTCAAGTTGCACGTTAGTCGTGGCGGAACCTATAATACATCATTAAACTTGAAACATGACTTCTGTGAATCAGCAGTGCCGATTCCAGAAATCAAATACGGCGACATTGCTGTCGATGATCGCGGCGAAATTGGCTTCGTTAACTCTTTCGACTTTCATGGCGTGAAACGCTTTTATTGGATAAAAAATTACGTTCGCGGTTACGTCCGCGCGTGGCATGCCCACAAGCGTGAAGCGAAATATTTCTTCCCCATCCGAGGATCGATTGTTGTCGGGGCGGTACAAATTGATAATTGGGAAAAACCATCCAAAGAGAGCAAGGTTTATCGGTTTACTCTCTCCGCCAATCGGCCGGCGATTGTCTATGTCCCCGAAGGTTACGCGAATGGAGTAATGACACTTACCGAAGACGCTGTGTTGATCGTGTTTTCAACTTCGACCCTAGAGGAAAGTAAACAGGATGATTTTCGATACAATAGTCGTCACTGGGATATCTGGAATGTGACTGAGCGCTAGGGGTAACAAGAATTGCGAGTACTGATATTGGGAGGCACAGGAATGCTCGGGCATAAGCTCGCCCAAATTTACAAAGACCGGTTCGAAACATGGGCGACAGTGCGTTCTGCAAATACGAACCTCTTTCAATTAGGCATCTTCGATCCCAAACGTCTGCTGGCCGGAGTCGATGCATATCGGTTTGATTCAATTACTCACGCGGTTGAAGAAGTGCATCCTGAGGTCGTGATTAATTGCATAGGAATTATCAAGCAGTCAGCTGCAATTCAAGATACCCTTGGCGCAATTGAAACAAACTCAATACTTCCACAAAGATTGGCGATCCTGTGCCAGGTTGCAGGGGCTAGGCTCATACACATTAGTACAGATTGCGTTTTCTCCGGGCGTAAGGGTAACTATACGGAAGACGATGTATCTGATGCGGAGGATTCGTATGGTCGTACGAAATTTCTTGGCGAAGTAGCTAAGTCCGGTTGCCTCACACTGAGGACTTCGATAATAGGGAGAGAACTTAACAGTTCGTTCGGACTTGTTGAATGGTTCCTCGGCCAGCGAGGCGGAAGAGTCAAAGGTTTTACGAAGGCAATTTACACCGGGTTCACGACGCAAGCGTTAGCAACCGTTATTGAAAGCGTGATTGTTAATCATCCCGGGTTAGAAGGGGTCTACAATGTCTCCAGCAATCCCATTACGAAATATGATCTCCTCCGCATAATGAATGACGTTTTCAAGACCAACATCGCTATTGACACTGACGATAATCTGGTGATTGACAGAAGCCTTGATAGTTCTCGATTCCGTAATGAAACGGGATTCAAGCCTAAGGAGTGGCAAGAAATGATCAACAAGATGGTTGAGGATTCAAGCCCGTACGAGCGCTGGAGAACGGTTCTTGGTAGTCCTTTACAAAGGTGAAATCTGAGATGCGGATTCTGGTTACAGGTGGATCAGGCTATCTGGGATCAATTCTTGTTCCGCGATTAACTAGTGAGCGACACGAGGTAGACGTTTTAGACATTCAACCGCCTACCTCTTCAGTTCGATGGTTAAATGCAGACGTGAATACTGCAGATTCGGGCATGTTCAGAACTTACGATGCAATAGTCCACTTGGCAGGAATAGTCGGCGATGCCGCGTGTAACAAGGAACCGACTAAAGCGGTGGAAACAAATTATCTAACTACAAAGAGACTGGCGAAGGAATTTGCACGGTCGAACAAGAAAATGGTTTTCGCTTCGACATGTTCGGTGTATGGAGCCTCAAATTCCCTGCAAACAGAAAACACAGACCCATCCCCTCTCAGCTTGTACGGACTTACAAAACTTCAGTCCGAGAAACCGGTCATAGACGCAGGGGGAGTAGTACTCCGATTCGCCACACTTCACGGAAATTCCCCTAGAATGCGATTCGATTTGGTCGTCAACGAGTTTGTCCGGAGAGCCGTTGTTGATAAGAAAATAGCAGTGTTTGGTGGCGCTCAAATCCGCCCCTTCCTGCACGTCTCGGATGCTGCCGCAGCAATTTCAGCCGTCATAACGGGAGAGTCTGGAGTGTACAACGTTGGCTCAGAAAACATGACCATTCTTGATCTCGCCAACCGAATTAAGGATAAGACTCAATGCGATATTGAGATCGTAGCCGAAATAACGGACAAACGAAGTTACGCTGTAGATTCTTCCAAAATAACTAGGAAACTTGGACTCCAATACAAAAAGAAGATCGAAGATACGGTCGATGAACTTACGACAACAATTGGCAAACGTCACTGACACTCAACACAGCGTGGATATGAGAAGTCGCAGATGCTCTCGAGAATCGATGTAACTGTAGCAACAAAAAATAATGAAACAACACTCGCTCGTTGCCTTTCAGCGATAAGAGAAAACATTCCAGTAAATCACCTTGTCGTGGTTGACGGAGGGTCGACAGATAGGACGCTCGATATCGCACGCAAATTCGACGCAAGAATAGTCACAGAACAAGGACTACTAGGTCGAGTGAGGTACAGGCAGGGCGAAGAATGCCGCACAGACTGGATAGCTTTCGTTGACTCCGATGTTTACGTTTACCCAACGTGGTGGATCGCAATGAGCAGACACATAGCAGACGAAAATGGAATGGTCGTCGGAATTGGCGAGAGCAGCTATCCAAGCCGCACATACTTCTATGAAGGATATTTTAATTATAACGCGAAACGTTACGGCCTAGAAGCATTCAGTAACACACTTGTAAAACGCGCGCTACTACTGTCATGTAAAGCACTATTGGATGGCGTGCATGCCGGCGAGGACACGCTATTTGCTAAGTATGTTAAAGCAC
>DASQZS010000098.1:0-3739 GCA_035638535.1 Candidatus Acidiferrum sp. | reverse complement strand
AGTTTCATTGTATGGCACAATCGTAGCGCCGATGATTTATTTCATGTTTATTGGAATCGGCGCCGCAGTCTACGCGGTTAAGAGGGAGAAAGGCACATCAAAAATCGTGCTGATAGTATCCGGTATTCTCATGGCAATTGTCTTTGCCTACTTCAGTTACCAATTCCTCACGTTTCCGGCCATCTGGGGAGGAAACAATCTGGCATACGGCTACATAGCCTTCACATTCGTGTTGGGAATTGTAATCTACTTGGCCTCAAAAGCATACTACTCAAAGCAAGGAATCGACATCGGCCTAGCCTTCAAGGAAATACCACCCGAATAAAATCTTGCATAGTCCAGTTCCGAGTTCCCGTATCTTATGATGTCATACCAGTTCTGAGAATAGGGTAGAACACCAAAATAGCCCTTCGGCCCTTTCGACTAGTTCCGAAGGAGACGTCCATTAATGGAGATCCCAGGGTATGCAGGTAAGATTTTAAGGGTAAACCTGTCGACCAAAAAGATTACTCTTCAAGAACTCCGAAGGGACCTCGCCTACAACTTCCTTGGTGGAAGCGGATTTGGAACCAAAATTTTATGGGATGAGGTCGGTCCTGGAGTTGAGCCCTTCTCTGCAGATAACAGACTAATTTTTGCGATCGGTCCGCTGACCGGCACCATTTATCCAACGGCTGGACGATTTGAGGTAATCGGAAAATCCCCACTAACTGGAATTTATGGTGACGCGAATGCTGGAGGCCATTTCGCGCCTAAACTTAAGCAAGCAGGATTCGACGCGGTAGTATTCCAAGGAAGATCGGCCGAACCAGTGTACCTTCTTCTAAACAACGGCAGCGCGGAACTGCGCGACGCCAGAAGAATTTGGAATCATGGAACCGAGGAAACTGACAGAATTCTGAAGGAAGAAGTTGGAGACTCACAATTACAATCTGCATGTATAGGTCAGGCAGGCGAAAACCTAGTCAGATATGCGGCAGTCATGAATGACGGATGTGCTGCCGCAAGGTCAGGCTTGGGAGCATTGATGGGATTCATGCGGTTGAAAGCGATAGCCGCTCAGGGGGATGCGAGAACAACTGCTACAAAGTCTCGAGACTTCATCAAAGACGCGTTAATAGCACGGAAAGAAATCCTCGACAACCCCTTCACGCCCGGTTTATCCAAATATGGAACTGCTCAACTTTGCGTTCCGATGAGCATCGTCGGACGATTCCCCACAAAGAATTTTCAGCGTGGAGATTTCGAATTCGTGGAAGACATTGGAGCCGACGCAATCGAAAGTGAGTATTTCGTCCGCAGAATTGCCTGTTCCGCCTGCCCAATAGGATGCCACCACGTCTTGCAAGTTAAAGACGGAAAATATGCAGGATCGGCAAATCGAGTCATCGAATACGAGTCAGTTAACGCGTTCGGAGCCAGAGTCTGGAACCGAAACCTTCCCTCAATAATTGAGGCAGATAGAATGTGTGACGATTACGGACTGGACACGATCTCGACAGGTGCCTCCATAGCCTTCGCCATGGAGCTATGGGAGAAAGGCATCCTGAACAACAACGACACCGATCTGGACATGAGCTGGGGAAACCCAGATGTTATTCTGGAAATGATCAGGAGGATTACGTTCAGAAAACTGCTTGGCAATATCCTCGCTGAGGGGGTAAAGAGGGCTGCCGAGAAGATTGGTAGGGGCTCGGATTACTACGCGATGCACATCAAAGGTCAAGAGATCCCATCTCAGGATCCAAGATCGCAACAATCGATGGGCCTAGCCCAGGCTACCTCAAGTCGAGGCGCAGATCACCTGAAGGGCTTTCCAACAATAGATGAAACAGGATACCCAACAGAAGCGGTCAAGCGTTACGGAGAACAATACCTACCTGAAATCGTTGACGGCATTCAGACCAAGTACAAGGCAATGGTGGTCAAGGATGGAGAAGAGTTTGGGACCGTAATCGACTCTATTGGAATATGCAAATTCGGAACATTCTTCCCACCAGCACTTTACTGGGATAGAATCGCGACCGCCCTATCACTCATAACCGGGTTCGATCTGGGCGTTACCAAACTAAAACTAATTGGTGAAAGAATCGTTAACCTGCAACGGATGTTCAACGTCAGAGAAGGAATAACAAGAAAGGACGACACACAACCACGTCGCCTATTGGAAGAAAAATCTCCATCCCCGGGGCGGGCCAAGGGGCACGTCGTCTACCTTAAGCAGATGCTTGACGATTATTACAGACTCCGAAACTGGAACAATGAATCAGGCATTCCGACAAACGAGAAATTGAAAGAATTATCTCTAGAATATACTATACCGACAGCGGAAGGCATGAACAATAGAACTTCAAACTAGGTGAATTTAATGCTGATCCTTGCGCAAACGATAGAATCTATCGGGACAATCACGCTCAATCAACCAGCTAAGAGAAACGCGCTGAGCGAACCATTGGTAGAAGAAGTACTCTCGGCACTGGCCAGTTTTGAGAAAAATGGCATCAGGGCTGTAGTGATCCGAGCAGCTGCTGATGCTAAGGTTTGGTCGGCAGGTCATGATATCTCAGAGCTACCCCAAGGAAAGGACCCGTTACCATACTCAGACTCATTAGAACGCCTGATTCGTGCCGTAAAGGCCTTCCCGGGTCCAATCATTGCAATGGTGCATGGTACCGTATGGGGTGGAGCGACTGACCTCGTCCTGAGTTGCGATATTGTCGTAGGAGACGAAACCTGCTCATTCGCAATAACTCCAGCCAACATCGGATTAGCATACAATACCGCGGGCCTCCTGCATTTCATGAGACGCATTCCGCTTAACCTAGTCAAGGAAATGTTCTTCACGGCAAACCCGGTGAAGGCAGAGCAAGCAGCTGAATGGGGCATACTCAATCATCTGGTCTCAGCATCAGATCTAGAGCAGTTCACATATGATTTAGCACGGCAGATTACTACAAAGGCACCCCTTGTAGTATCCACCGTAAAGGAACAGCTACGCATACTGACTGAAGCACATCCAATACCTCCTGACGTCTTCGAACGCATACAGGAACTACGTCACAGAGTCTATCAAAGCAAAGACTATCAAGAAGGAATCAACGCCTTCCATGAGAAACGCAAACCCATCTTTACTGGAAAATAGCCCACGAGGTTGCCGTCGAACCTCTTTATCGAGGTTACAACATTAAATATAGTGAGCTCGAATTTCGGAAGATATGTCATTCGAAATCATTTCCACAGATAAAGCGCCTCGACCTACAGCTTCATATTCTCAAGCCACAAAATTTGGAAAATTCCTCTTCACTGCAGGGCAGATACCCCATGATCCGAAGTCAGGAGAAATAGTAGGTTCAACCATTGAGGAACAGACGAGACAAACATTAGAAAACTTGAAAAATCTACTTGAGGCCGCGGGATATTCAATATCGGACGTGTTAAAGGTACTTATTTTTCTAAAGCGAACTGATGATTTTGCAGGCATGAATCGTATCTACTCTGAATATTTCAAGACGAACGCACCAGCACGAAGCACAGTCCAAGCACAAATGATGAATCCGAAATTACTCATCGAACTTGAAGCAATAGCATGCAAAAGTTAGAATTAAAAACCCGTTACAATAAGGCAGGGCAAATCGTTTTCGGCAGACAGGTCATACAGCCAGTGGTTTACGACCCGGTGATCCAATTCCACACTTCGTCAACAACAGCCGAGGTGATCATTCCCTTTCTGGAAGCTATT
>DASQZS010000097.1:0-6103 GCA_035638535.1 Candidatus Acidiferrum sp. | reverse complement strand
GTTATGATTTTTCGAATAAGTTTGCTAGGAGTAACGTCAAAAATTTGTGCAATTTCAACGTCCTCTCCAAGAAGGCTCGCAGCGCTGAATTTACTTGTTTCACAAATTACATAGAAGGGTACGTTCTTTGCTTCAGCCTCTACGGCTATCTTCCTTGTTCCGATCTTGTTTACAATTGAGCCGTCAGCGAGTACGCTGTCCGCGCCAACAACGACAACATCAACATCGTCTAGAATCACTGGAACATCTGGGTCGGGTACAATTCTTACCTCTAGACCCTTTTCATTGAGGTCACTAGCGAGTGCTTTGCCTTCGTAACCAGGGTTAGATTCTGTCACCCACACCTCGATTTCCCCACCTCCACATGAGATGTTCTCGAACGCACGTTTCGCAGTATTACTGTAGCTGTGTGTCAGAAGTTTTGAGTTATTGGGAATGATGTTTGTAAGATTTTTAGCCGCGCTTTCAGTGTCCGTTTCAGAAGCTGAAAGAACCTCTCGCTCGAATTCAAATGCCGACTGTTGAAAATCATGTAGTGATGTTGAATTTGTTCTCTTCGAATCTACTAGGTACAAGAATTTACCAGTCATATTTTGTAGAGTTGCCATGCTGCGTTGAACTGTTCGCATCTTCAGAAAAAGCGTAAGCATATTCTTGTACAGATCGTCCTTTGATTCAATTTCAGGGGATTCTGCGGTACGTGCAATGATCTGGACTGCACGGCGCCCAAGCGAACTTGCTCCACTAACTCTGTCTTCACCAAGTTCAAGAGTTCGTTCGATAGCAGCTGACTGCGATTTGGATGTTGTTTGAAGATCCCACTGGACACGTTCGAATGTTTCCTTCAACTTCGGAACAGTGTCATACGAATCGAGATCATTCGGACTGACCCATTCGTAGCGTGTGTGTTCCCAGTCGATACTAATCGCTGGCTTGAAAGTTGTGAATAGAAAAGGATGCACAATCCAAACAACCATATTCTCTTCGTCAAGAGCTCGCAATGGTACGCCTGATCTTACCAGAGCTACGTGATCAGGCGTCAGGCTTACTTCTTCTTGTATCTCAATTTTAGCTCGTGTAAACGGAGCTTCGTTTGCTTCCAAATATCCACTTACTGCTTCCCATTTGCCTTGATTCGTACCTACCTTCGCACTGCGTTGAAGTAACAGAATCTTTTGATCAGACTGTATAAAGGAAGCTACTACGCTTTTGTAATTCAAAATTTGCACTGTGATGGATCAGTTACTTTCGAATTGGATCTATTTGTGGCCCAAATTCTTTCATTCGTTCCCAGAGTTTTGATGCAGCAGTTTGCGATATTGATGCGGCGTTTGCTTCGTTGAAGGTGACCAACTGTCTTTTCTTTACAACGAATTCTCCATCTACAAGCACATGTTCTACGTCGTCTCCATCAATCGTGTTGATCAGATGACCTACGACCGTTTCTATAGTCAGCGGAGTCGGGAGGATTCGAGGGTTTATCACTATTACGTCGGCTTTCTTTCCGACTTCCAGTGATCCGATTTGGTTCTCCAAACCGTAGAGTTTCGCGCCATTAATCGTGGCCATCTCTAAGACAGTATAGGGGTCGATGGCATTTGGATCGTGGTTCTGAACACGTTGAAGCAGAAATGCTGAGCGCATATTTTCGAACATATCGAAAATATAACCATCATTACCCAGACCAATCGTGATATTTTTCTCGCGCATCTTCACGATAGGTGCTACCCCAACCGCATTTAACATGTTGCTCATTGGATTGTGAGCCACACCGGTCCTGGTCTGAGCGATGGTATCAATTTCATCGTCGCTAAGGTTGACACAATGTGCCAGAATTACATCCGGTCCAAGCAGACCCAAATCATATAGCCGTTCTACTGTTCTTTTACCATAATTCTCCAAATTGTGATGGAGATCTCCCAATCCTTCTGATGTATGGATAGTGATTGGGACTTGATATTTGATCGATAGCCGTTTTACTTCTCGAATTAACTCATCTGAGACCGTGAACGAGGCGTGGATACTAAAGAGAGGACGGACTTTACTATGAGGGGTTTCCCGTACCTTTTCTGCGAATCGCACATCTTCCTTAACACCTCTGAATCCTTCGTCTCTTGAGTGACGTTCCGTTGCTTCGAATGCGATGAATCCCCTGATTCCGACCTGTTCTACTGCTCGGGCAATGTGATCCAAAACTCCAGTAATGGAATTCGGACCGGAGTAGGTGTCAGCAAAGGTCGTAACCCCTGACTTCGCAAATTCAACCGATGCAATTAGAGCACTTGCATAAGCGTCTTCGACCGTCATTGCTTCGTCGACTGGCCACCAAACTCTTTGAAGAATTTGTGTAAAGTCCGAGGGAGGAGCGATATTCAAGGATGCCCCACGAAGAAGCATACCATAAAGATGGGAATGGCTGCAGACGATCCCAGGCATCACAATACAACCGGACGCATCGAGCACGTCTGCGCTGGGATACCGTTTCGCTAAATCAGCAGTTATTCCAATCTCGATGATTTTCCCGTCATTGATAAGTAAAGAATGATTCTCCAATATCCTTCGCTTGGAATCAAAAGTTACATGAATACCGTCTTTGACTATCAGTTGAACCATCGAGGAACACCACTCTGAAGGCGTTATCATCGAATAAAATAGGTTCCGCTAAAAGTGTTAAGATCAAGTTGGAATTTCCGAAACCAAAACAATCTCCTGCAAATATCAAGATTCAGGAGACAAAACCAGACCGTTAAGGCGACTAATCAATGACGACAATAATTGAAAACGGCAGAATCATACTGAACGACAGACCCGCTAACGCAAATATTGTAATTGAAAATGACAAAATAATTTCCGTGGGTAAGAAAAAGCCGCGAAACTTCGATCTCCGTATCGACGCGCACAGGAAACTCGTTCTCCCCGGGCTAGTCGACGCTCACGCTCACATCTACGATCCAATGTTTCCAAACCGCGAAGATTTCACAAGCGGGACGAGCGCAGCCGCCGCGGGTGGAGTAACAACTGAAATCGACATGGTGCTAACCACCCCAGTCGATACTGCTGATCGTGTTAGAACGAAAATCCGTCAAGGAGAAACGAAATCGCTCATAGACTTTTCACTTCATGCAGGGATGATGAATCTAAGCAACTTACCCAACATCAAAGAAATCGCGTCACTCGGTGTACGTTCATTCAAAACTTTCACATGCAAACCATACTACGCAGATGATTATACACTGATGTCGCTCCTACGCGAAACTGAAAATTACTCATCGATTCTAAATGTGCATGCTGAAGACGAACAAACAGCCAACCAGAATTATGAAAAACTCATTGCGAACGACAGAAAAGATCCTCTGGCCCATTTGGAGTGGAAACCTAACGTTGCAGAGGAACGCGCTATCGAAAACATAGTAAACTTAACACGAACACTTAACGCACGACTACACATATCACACCTATCAACCGCCGAAGGCGCTGCCATCGTGAAAAATGCGAAACGGAAACATGTCCATGTCACAGCTGAAACTTGTCCTCATTATCTCACATTCACGAGCCGAGACATGAAAAAACAGGGACCATATCTAAAGATGAATCCTTCGCTGAAAACTCAACGAGACGTCGACTTCCTTTGGAAGAGCTTACGAGATGGATCAGTCGATATAGTTACTTCTGAACATGCACCCGGTGAACGCGCAGAAAAAGAAGTGGGCTGGACAAATATCTGGCAGGCTTGGGGTGGTGTTCCAACCATCGAAACTATGCTACCCGTTTTGCTCAGCGAAGGAGTGAATAAGAAAAGAATCAATCTCTCGACACTTCAACGAATTTGCAGCGAAAAACCCGCAAAAATTTTCGGCTTGTACCCACGAAAGGGAGCGCTCAAAAAAGGAAGCGATGCCGATCTTGTGGTAGTAGATCTGAAGACAACCCGAAAAGTTCGCGGGGAAAGATTGCATTACAAAGTTGGTTGGACTCCGTACGAAAACTGGATCCTGAAGGGTTGGCCGACGCTAACAATGGTGAGAGGCAAAGTAGTTTTTGAGAATGAGCAAATCACCGGTAAGATCGGACAAGCGAAATTCGTACCGATGCAAAGTGAGCGCATGTGTTAACGCTAATCATCTTAGCCGCTGGCAAATCTACTCGAATGCAAGGAATTAACAAATTACTCACAAAAATTAATGGAGTAACGATGATACGGGGCGTCACTCAAGCAGCTCTCAAATCGAAAGTAGACGAAGTAATCGTAGTCCTAGGTTTCGAAGCTGAAAAAGTTAAGGAAACAATAGCCGATCTATCCTGCCGCATCGTCATCAACAAAGACTACGAAAAAGGTCAGAGTAGCTCGCTCATCACCGGGATGAGAGTGATCAACAAATCTACCCGGGCAATACTCGTCCTACCCGGCGATCTGGCAAGGATAGAAACGCCCTCGATCAACCTGGTTGTGCAATCTTACATGAAGGAAGGCGGACACATAGTTTCCGCAGCCTATAATGGAAGGCTAGGTCATCCTATACTCTTGTCGAGAGAACTCTTTGACGAAATTATGCTGATAACCGAAGAATCTTCAGGATTGAAAACAGTAGTTACGAAACATCGAAACGAAATGCGGCTAGTTGAGACTAATACTGAAAACGTTCTTACAGACGTAGATTATCCTGACGATTTGAGAAAGCTCGCTGACAAGTGCTAATTCTAAGCGGAGAGAGAAAAGATAGCAAATCTAATCATACTAGTCCTACTAGCCATCGCTCCCGCCGCATTCCTACTCAAGTACATCCTAGTTCGAGACAGGTACAAACGCGAACCCTTACGCCTCGTCGCTATTACATTTCTTCTAGGAGCCTTAGCAATAATTCCCGCCACCCTCCTCGAACTTTTCTTCCAACCGCCAAATCCGTTGCTAAACGCGTTCATCCCAACCGCCATCGTAGAAGAATTCATGAAATTTGCTGCCGTTAGAGCCAAGGCATACGACTCCCCAAGTTTCAATGAACCTATGGATGGAATAATCTACGGCGTAACCGCGAGTCTAGGTTTCGCAACAGTAGAGAACATTTTTTACGTCATGGGCTTCGGCGCAATCTCTACGGCAATCGCGCGAGCATTCCTTTCAGTCCCCAGCCACGCAGCATTCGGAGGCATCATGGGATATTATCTTGGCTTAGCGAAACCCTTCGGTGCGGAACATAATAAGAAAAAAGAAAAACAACTAATGATTACTGGTCTCGCTATTGCAATCATATTGCACGGAATATTCGATTCAATAGCATTCACAACCACAGGGATCATCGGACTCATAGGACTGCTTACCGTAGCACTCATCAGCTGGCTTATTCTAACCCACCTAATCAAGAAGGCTATCTCAACCTCTCCCACTAGGAGAGAAGCACAATTTTTCTCAACCCAAGACTCTGCGCAATTCTGCACAGCTTGTGGCACAAGACGTGAAGTTGGGGCTAAGTTCTGTGTAAACTGCGGTCAACCATTTCATGCTTGAACAGAAAAATAGCCAACTGGCATGGAAACTGCTAACTACATAACGAGCAGAATTTCGACTGGGCGAGTTATTGGAAAAGAAAGCTCTTTTTGTAAGAGACGCGACTGGTCTAGTTAGAAGTCTTGGCTTCTCGGATACCCTTATAATTTCTCTTGGCACGATCAACATACTCGGCGGTTTCGTTCTAACCGTTCTGTCCGCGCCATTTTTCTTCCCAGGCGCAAATGTCCTTCTCGTCTTCATGCTGGGCGCAATTCCCGCCTTGGCGTTCGTTGGCATGTACTCGATACTAAGTGCTGCAATTCCACGTTCTGGAGGCGACTATGTGTGGACAGGCAGAATTCTAGGACCACGCATAGCCACAGTGATGGCCATACTTTTCCTCTTTGCCCAAATAATCGCGTTCCCTGCTCTCAATGCTTGGGGCATAATTGACTACGCTTTAGCACAGGGATTCTTAGCATTTGGACTGACAACCGGAAATGCCGGAATGGTAGCATTAGCCTCGACAATCACTCAACCCTTGAACGGGTTTATTCTTTCAGTGCTAATTCTCGTGTTCATAATTTTGGTTGGAATTCTAAGTGTCGACGCGTACAA
>DASQZS010000096.1:0-7164 GCA_035638535.1 Candidatus Acidiferrum sp. | reverse complement strand
TCATCCTTCCTCTAATGCGTCACGTACACCGTCACCCAAGAGACAGAATCCGACCACGTTGGCCGCGATTATGAAACCGGGAGCGAGTGGCAGCCACGGAGCCGTGATGATATAGTCCTTGAATGAGCTTACCATTTCTCCCCAATCTGGGTAAGGCGGTCTTACCGAGAGACCTAGGTAGCTGAGTCCAGCGTACATGAGGATCACGGTGCCGATGTCGAGCGTTGCGTAAACCAACATAGTCCCGATTATGTTCTGCACGACATGCGTAACGATTATCTTCCAAGCCCGCATCCCGGAAATCCGAGCCGCCTCGATGTAGTTCTGATGGAATATCTTGAGCGCTTCCCCCCTCGCGAGTCTGGCATAGGGCGGCCACCAGATTATCATCAGCGCAATCATCATGTTCAACACTCCAGGACCAAGGGCGACTGCGATCACCATCGCTATGACAAGGGCAGGGAGCGCGAAAATCACATCTGTGAAACGCATCAATAACTCGTCAAAGAGACCACCCTTGAACGCTGCGATGGAGCCTATCAAAATCCCAAGTAGAAATGCGGCGGCAACAACAGAAACTCCAACTGAAACATCATTCGGTGTAGCGGCGATTATTCTGCTGAACACATCCCTTCCGACCAAGTCCGTCCCGAATATGTGGGAGAAGGAAGGCGGAGATAACACGGGGCCCGTGTTCTGTTGTAGTGGGCCGTAGGGTGTAACTTGAATTCCCAACGCGTTCGTAATTGCGACGATGATCGCTGTCAGGAGGAACGCAGCGACGATCACGGCTCCCACTGTCGCTTTTTTCTTCTTCTTAATCAAAGTCAGGAAGGAGCCTATCTTCGCCGTCTGAAGTCTTTTGTCTTTGCTCAACTGGTTCACCCAAGTCTGATCTGCGGGTCGACTACTGCGTAGAGTATGTCAACGACAAGGTTCCCAAGGACGATAACTATTGCGAAGACGATCGCCGTGGCGAGTATCGCAGGATAATCTTGATCGAAGAGAGCAGTTACCAAGTACTGACCAATTCCAGGGTACGCGAAAACGTTTTCGACGAAGATCGTACTTGTTATGAGCCAGGTCAGGATTATCGAGGAAAGACTTACGATCGGTATGAGGGCGTTTCTCAATCCGTGTTTATAGAAGACGACGTCTTCATCGAGCCCCTTCGCCCTTGCTGTCCTGATATAGTTCGTACGCATCACCTCGAGAAGAGAACTTCGAAGAAGCCTGGTCACTACGCCGAATGTAACAAGAGCGAGCGCTGCAGCCGGCAAGAGCACGTGCGCGAGAGCACTAATGAAGAAGGCCCAGTTTCCTTCGATCAGGCTGTCCAGGAGTGGAATTCCAATTATCGAGGTGGGCATAGCCAAATTCGGGTCGAAGGCTCCGCCGCTGGGAAGCAGTCTGAAGATGTCCGCGAAGATAATCAGGAGAATAAGCGCCATGAAAAACGGGGGTGAGGAATATCCTGCTAGGTAGAAGGCTTGGATTCCTCCATCGATCGGAGTGTTTCTATACCTCGCAGAAATCATCCCAAGAAAAATGCCAAGTCCCATGCTAATGATGAATCCGATTAAGACTATTTGTAAGGTAAAGGGTAGGGTCTCCCCGATTACCGTGAGCACGGGAAGGAAACCCCTAGATGGGGAATAGCCGAAGTCTCCATGCAATAACCCAACGATGTAGTAGTAGAACTGCACCCAGATAGGAGCGTCAAGGTGGTACTTCTCTGTGTAAAGGCGGGCGAGTTCCGGGTGAAGGGACGCCGTCTTCCCAAGCCAAGCGGCTACGATGTTCCCTCCGAGATGGTGTGATAACACGAACGTAATCGTGACTACGGAAAAAAGCACGACGACGGAAAAAGAGAGCCGTCGAAGAACGAAACTTACAATGTTCACGGAGATTCTGCCTTCTTTCATTTGCGCATTCAAACTACAAAAGGCATTACGTTAGCGGTCAATTTCGATTATGAAATTCTAGACGCGCTCTTAATTATCAGTGCTTAGTCAGCGCTTCGGCATGCAATCAAGAAGGGCAATGTCTAAGCAGATTCTAGCAGCAGTGATTGTCGTAATAATTGTGGTTGTGGCAGTAGCAGGATACGTTATACTTCCAAGACCAACCACTACGAATTCCACTATGCCGTCTTCGAGCACTTCAAGCAGTCTTGTAAACACTCTAGTGATAGACGCAAACAATTGGCCTGCGGGTGATTTGAATCAACTTAATTCCGTTAACGAGATTCCTTGGCCGAACTGGCTAACCTACAGCGTTTACCAGCCACTTGTGTCGATAAATTCTACCGCTGAATATGGGCAGGGTATCGTTCAGTATCTCCCAGGACTTGCGGAGAATTGGACGGCATCTGCCGACGGACGAACGTACACGTTCAA
Organism: Candidatus Acidiferrum sp.; assembly: GCA_035638535.1. GTDB lineage: Archaea > Thermoproteota > Bathyarchaeia > 40CM-2-53-6 > 40CM-2-53-6 > FEN-987. The sequence continues at coordinate 4,765 of DASQZS010000096.1, read as the reverse complement.
TCTGAGAAACAACGTCAAGTTTTCTAACGGAGATCCATTCAACGCGTATCAAGTGTGGATGGAAATGTATGGTTTCATTTACCTTTCCGGGAACAGCACGGGTTGGTTGGAGTCATACCCTGTCTTTGATATGTCCACCGTCAAGTTCGGACCTTCAACTATCGCGCTGATTAACCAGACCGGCCTGATCAATCCATCGCAACAGGCTCTCAGCATTATGATGGACCAATCGCAACCGATCTACGTTACCGGACCGTATCAAATAGTGTTTCACTTGGCTTCTCCATTTCTGTGGTTCCCTGGAGCGCTAATCGTCTACTGTGGCTTAATGTTCGATACCCAATGGGTCCTAGAGCACGGAGGTTTCGGAACTCCAGCCCAATTCAATACTTACTTCAACCTTCACCCGATCCCTGGTTCAGGCCCATACGTGGTCAGTAGTGTACTGGAAAACAATTATGTGAAGTTCGCGCAGGACCCCAACTATTGGGCTAGAAACTGGACAGCAGCAGAGGTGCAGGCCAATCCTTACTTTGATCCAGGTCACGCGCAAAACGTTATCATCTACTATAAGGGTGACGACGTAGCGAGGTATACTGACCTCTCTTCAGGAACAGCACAAATCGCAGATCTTGCTGCCAGTAGCTGGAAAATTATTTCCACGAACCCGCAATACTCATTCTATGTCACGCCTCCTTGGGGTTCGGCGGCCGATATGCTGGTCCTCAATACCCAACTGTATCCGACAAACATAACGCTCGTGAGACAAGCGATCGTACACGCCATAAACTACACGGATATCGAGCAAGAAGCGTTCCACGGGTATCTCAACCCATGGGTGGGCCCCGAGTATCCAGTGTTCAAAGATTACTATAATCTAGCCAACTCTCCATCCTACACATACAACCTCACTCTCGCGAAGGAGGACCTAGCAAAGGCCAACCTTCCAAGCCTGCCAACGCTTACGTTCAGAATTGCTTCTGACGTCAGCTACGACTCTGTGATAGCTGACATAATCCAGAGTGACCTATCTCAATTAGGCTTCACGATCAACATAGTCTCAATGCCCGAGAGCCAACTACTCGCCTCCTTCGGTAGTTACGCATTCGAAAAGCAGAATCCATCTGCTTTCGGCCAACTTCAATTGAGCCAGGGTGTCGCCTGGTACCCGAGCACAGCCACTCCTGCGGAACCTTGGGTCGACTTCCTCAGCGTTCACTCGACCTGGGGAAATACGGCCATCTACTATAATCCAACCGTTCAGAAATGCATTGACTCATTTACATCCACAACCGATGAGTCGCTCATCAAGAGTCTCTGCACAACTGCGCAGCAGCAGCTCTATGAGGATGCTCCCTACGGATGGATAGGGGCACTCAAACTCTGGTACGGCGACGGTTCGATAGTGTGGCAGAAGAGCGTGATAAACTCATTCTTGCTCGATCCGGTTTTCGGCGGACAGGACTCTGATCCGATAATCAACACCGTAACTTTTGTTGGCTCCTAGCTATATCTCGCGAGATGAACACCACAGTGCGGCGGCTCCGATGTGCTGCCTGTGGTAACGTTCACCCATTCCGCTCTTATCTCTATTCGACAATGTCCGGAACAGTTGAAGTACGCCATCACCAAAATTACTTGGATCAAACATGGACGGAGACTCTAGAGTCACGTGCCCTAATTCTGACATCAGACTCATGATTGCGCCACTACAAATATTTGGTTCTAGGAGTCGCCTGTAACAAATGACGCTCACAAAGATACAAGACCTAACCTGTCTCGACTGCAAGACTAATTATGGTCCTGAATCGCGACAGTACAATTGTGCGAAATGCGGCGGCATCCTCGAAGTTAGTTACAACCCTGAGTTTCTCAAAGAAACAATTTCAATAAAGACATTCCAGAGAGACTCACATGACTTATGGAAATATTTTGACCTTCTCCCAATTTTGAGAAAAGAATCAACTATAACTCTGAACGAAGGTCAAACACCACTCATTGCAACCCCAAGGATCGAACAACAATATGGGCTCAAAGAATTTTATTTAAAAGATGAAACAAGAAATCCTACTTGCAGTTTTAAGGACCGACCGAACGCGGTCGGCATTTCAAAAGCTAGAGAATTTGGAGCAAACACCATAGCGATAGCATCGAGTGGGAACGCAGCAGCGTCTCTTTCCGCCTATGCTGCAAAAGCTGCTATGAATTGCGTGGTTGCCGTGCCCGCCGCAGTCTCGCAAGCGAAACTAACACAAATCTTGGTCTTCGGGGCTATCGTAGTTAAAGTGAACGGCTCATACAGCAACTCATTCAATCTTATCACAAACGCCTGCGAAAATTACGGATGGCATAACCTGACTTCCGTCTCAAGTGCTAACCCGTACCAGGTTGAGGGAGACAAGACGGTTGCTTACGAAATATGCGAGCAGTTGAATTGGAAAACTCCAGACTGGGTCGTTATTCCACTCGGAGCGGGCCCGCTACTGGTAGGCGCGTTTAAGGGATTCAAAGAACTTCAACAACTCGATTTGATCAAGAATCTTCCTAAAATGTTAGGCGTCCAAGCTATGGGCTGCGCCCCAATCGTAAAAGCGTACAAGGAAAACAGAAAAGAAGTCGAAGCTTGGGGCGAGACGAAAACTATAGCCCTGTCAATTGCCGATCCGCTGGTTGGCTATGAACGCGACGGAACATTAACCCTAAACAGCATCCGCGCCTCTCACGGTTGCGCTGAATCCGTAACTGATAAAGAAATGTTAGACGCAGTGAAACTCATCGCTCGAAATCAAGGCATCTTCGCGGAACCTGCAGCCGCCGCAACCGTTGCAGCCGTCAAAAAATTGAAAGACGCGGGAACAATCTCATCCGATGAGAGTATAGTATCACTGATCACAGGTTCGGGCCTTAAGAGCCCAGAAATAATCTCCGACCTCAACGAACCGGAGACCATAGACGGGGAGATAGCTCAGCTAGAAAGAATTATCAAAAAGCAATAATGGAGTACTCCGAAAACTGTTCACGCTTAACCGGTTACGATAAGGTTCTGATAAACCAGGTACATACTCGTTTAAGCCACGATACCTTCCGTTATTTATCGAAATCCGTGAACTAAGTCAGCTATTTTGTACCCGTAAACTGGTGCCCACATTCCACCCTTCCATCTCCGAAGACTGAATCTATACAAATTACCTCAGAGACGCGAACGTCACAAAACTTCACACTCAACCGCATAAGAGAACGTTCGGATAATTCGCTCCTACGCGTAAGCGATTTTATTGGATTCTACCAATACAAGATTAATTCTATTTAGGCTGGTCTTAGGAACGGCAAGATTGGGTCTTGGTCATAATTCTTAAATTACGTTTTTACTGCGGCTCGTCGCGGTCTTAAATGTCTCGGCAAACTTTCGTTCGGGATGCTACGGGCCTCGTTCGTGAGGTTGGTTTTCTTGATTACTTGTTGACGAACCTTAACGGTGTGACATTCTTCTATTCTCTTGCCGTCACCCCATGGTTCATTTGGTTTGCAACTCCTGGCGGCGACGCGATCATAGGGAGCATCGGCGGTGTTTTGTTCACTGTTTTTGGCGCCATAGTAGTATTTGCGATGATGGCTGCTACTTTTCCACGTTCAGCTTCGCCCTATGTTGCCAATAGTCGTGTTCTTCATCCTGCTATTGGGTGGCCTGCGGAAGTGATGATGTGGATGAGTATCGGCCCTCTGGGTATCGGTGTTCTGGCTACGGCACTGATTTCGGCGGCATTAGTACCAGGCCTGTACACTATGGGTGTCTCTTCTGGCAATGCTTCTCTAGTGTCTGCGGCTTTTGCTTTAACGCAACCGTTTTGGATTGCAGTTCTGGGCGTAGTTGTTGTCCTCGGTACGATGGCGCTTGTGATTCGGGGGACAAGAACGCTGGTTCACTCGTTCCAGTTACCTATGACGATCCTGACGCTCATAGGTACCGTGGCGCTGTTGGTCTATTGGGCATCTGCTAATCTGACTAACCTGCAAGCTGTTCTTCCGAAATATACGAACGTTGGTTATGCTGATATTCTAAATTACGCTAACACGAATTATTCTTCAGCGATGGTTCCAGTTAGTTTCGCCGCTATTCCGGTGATGAGTTCCATTTTGTACACTGTTGGCGCGTTCAATTCCTATTGGGGTGTCTGGGCGGCTGGTGAGGTGAAAAGGGCAAACAACGTGCGGATGCATTATTTCTCAATGGTGATTCCATGTCTCTTACTTTTCGGTGTGACAATCTCTACGATAGCATTGGCGCAGGCCACAGTTGGGAGGAATTTCCTTGTTGCGATGACGCAGATACTCTCGAACAATCCTGGGTTCTTTACGTCTCTGCCCTCTGTCACTAGTTTCGGTACGCTCCTTCTAATACCGATGATGCTCGCTGACAATCCGATCGCTCAATTCTTGATAATGATGATGATGGTCGGTGCAGTATTGGCTTCTAGCGTATACGTGTGGTTAATTGCTACGAGAGATTTTTTTGCTTGGTCTTTTGACCGTTTACTTCCAGCGAAATTCGCGGATGTAAGCAACAGAACTGGTACTCCGGTCTTCAACATAGTCGTCAACGGTCTTATTGCCTGCGTATTCGCCATAGTGGTTAGCTATGCGGGTTCATACATATCGTATGCGTTTGTAGCAGAATATGCGTTAGCTGTTGGGTCGATCGGCATACTCATGCTCTCAGCCATCGTCGTCCCTCTAAGGAAGGACATCTGGTCTGTCTCTCCTGCAA
>DASQZS010000095.1:0-7603 GCA_035638535.1 Candidatus Acidiferrum sp. | reverse complement strand
GTGCTCGTCAACTTCACACAACCTGGCGTATTCCTCTTCCATTGCCATGTTGTATTCCACGCTGACGCTGGTATGATAGGATTAATGTTCGTTAGCCCAGCAAACGCCACTGCCTTCAGCCAACCGAGACCGATGTTCCCGATATTTACGGAATCTAACATGACTGTTGAGACCGTATCCACTACAACGGCTGTGGGTGGTTCGAGTGAAGTTCAGGTGAGTATTCTTCCAAATGCTGGAGTCGATACAACCTCAACGGGATTCTCACCCGATAACTTAGTCGTTGTGATAGGAATCAACAACACTGTCATATGGACGAATAATGATGACGTGCCTCATACGGTTACGTCCACCAGCGGAGCATTCGATTCTGGAAATATGGCTCCAGACCAGACATTCACGTACACATTTACATCGCCTGGAACCTACAACTACGTCTGCAGCTACCACTCATGGATGAAGGGCACCGTAACAGTTCTGAGCTCTAGCTAGACGAAGAATATCCTTTGCGGTCGTTTTGTGTGTGCGCACCAGCATACCCACACACAACACACTTTTCTGATGAAGGACGATTCAGAACCTTGACCAAGGATAGAGGATCAAGTAGTAAAAAAGGCGGGTTCGCTGGATTCGCGCGAACTACTGAACTTTCATTGCTTTTTTGGCTGCTTCCACTTTATCGGGCGGTATCGATTGCATGTTATGGCCCATTCGGGCGTGTGTTTTCAGTATCTCGAAAAGCTCTTGTTCGCTTGACGCACTTTTAACCTCGAAGTCGCAATCGGGTACGCCAACGCCACGACAACTGATGGAATATTTAGGCAAGTTTGTCATCACGGTTAATTCATTTGATGTGCTAATAACATTTTGTTTAGCTGCTAGAGTTGAACTGAAGTCTTCTTATGTGGACTAATGATTCTTCTTCTAGGGTGCAAAGGTTGGCAAGTAAGGAGATCGTTGGCATCCACCACGTTACCGCAATAGCTGGAGATCCTCAGCAGAATATCAATTTCTATGCCGGTATCCTGGGATTAAGGCTCGTAAAATTAACTGTGAATTACGACGACCCAGGTACTTACCATTTGTACTATGGTGACACAAATGGTCATCCCGGCTCCATTATGACGTTCTTTCCGTGGCCAGGTGGCGAGAAGGGACAACATGGAACCGGCCAGCTCACAACCACCTCTTTCTCTGTGCCCGAAAATTCACTTGAATATTGGATGCTGCGCTTCAATGAACACAAAATTGCCTTTGACGGCCCAATTACGCGTTTCGATCAGAAGATCATATCGTTCCATGATTATGATAGTTTGAGGCTTGAACTGGTAGAAGACGGAACGGACAGAAGAAAGCCTTGGGAGGAAGGACCTATCACTCCAGAAAAAGCGATACGGGGTTTCCATGGGGTAACGATGTCTGAAGAGGGATACGAGAGAACCGCGTGGCTTCTGAAGGACATATTAGGTTTCAAACCAACCAGTGAAGAGAATAACCGATTCAGATATGAAGCGCGAATATCCGAGCCGGGAGGTATCGTCGACGTTCTCTGCACTCCTGACAGCCCTCACGGGTACGTAAGCGTCGGCACAGTGCACCACGTAGCCTGGAGAACTCCCAATGATCAACAGCAGAGGGAGTGGAGGCAAAACATAGTTGAAATAGGGTTGGATGTTACGCCCGTAATTGATAGAAAATATTTTCACTCCATATATTTCAGAGAACCGGGAGGCGTGCTTTTCGAAATAGCGACTGATCCGCCTGGCTTCACGGTCGATCAGCCACTTGCTGAGCTAGGAACACGTTTGGTCCTTCCAACCTGGCTCGAACCATTAAGAAAGGAACTTGAACAATCTCTGCCCCCTGTCCACCTCCCCAACAAGGGCTTCTCGAAATAGTCATCATCGGATCTGCGAGTGGTCCCTAGTGTCAGCGAGACTCAATTTCATTCACAAATGGGTTCCGGCGACAAGGCCGAACAATAACCTAACCCTACTACTGCTTCACGGAACCGGTGGGAATGAAGATGACTTGATTCCGCTTGGAAGCGAACTTTCGCCTGGTTCATCCATGCTAAGCCCCCGGGGAAACGTGCTGGAGAATGGAATGCCGCGTTTCTTCCGGCGATTTGCTGAGGGAGTCTTTGACGTAGAGGATTTGAAATATCGCACTAACGAGCTTGCTGGCTTTATCGAAGCGGCGTCGTCGCGTTATGGTCTTAATCAGAATTCAATTGTTGGCGTTGGGTACTCGAACGGCGCAAATATTGGAGCAAGCTTGTTACTCCTTCATCCAGGAGTTCTTCGAGGAGCAGTCCTCTTTAGACCGATGGTGCCCGTTGTACCTGAGAAACAACCTGATCTTGCTGGTAATCCGGTATACATCTCAGCCGGCATGACAGATCCGATCGTTGCGAGACGTGAAACAGAGAGGCTAGTGAAGATGTTTCGAGAGTACAGAGCCGATGTTACTCTGAATTGGGTGAATACTGGTCATTCTCTTGCAGAACGAGAAGTGCAAGATGCCAAGGTCTGGTTTGACCAGACGTTTGCATAACCTCAAGACATCTTTCTCAAACGCGATCTTCGTCGCATCTGGACAGCTACAAACACTATGACAACGATCGCTAGTCCTACTGCCGCTTGTGATCGCGATCGTTCTCATTGTCGCGGTCGGGGGACGAGTTTTTTCAAGCAAGAACCAATCCTGGGCCCAGACTAGCGCCTCCAAACCGTCGGACGGTGCCCACACACGCTAAGACTAAAATCGGCCATTGAATCTCCCCTCGATAGAGTGTGTTCGAATGGCGGCGTTGGAGAGGAGGGTTGAGGTGGAAGGCGGAGGCGAGGGCAGCGAATTTCACTGTGTAGCAACATTCCTCCCAGTCCGAAGCTGGGGGTATGTAATTCCATTTATGAAGATGAGTGGTCGTGTAGAGGAACAATTGAAGCAAACTCTAGGGCTATCAAGATATAGTGTCAGAGCTGATTTTCTCCACAAACGATTTTGGACACTTACTGTCTGGAAGGACAAGAAATTTGTCGAGAGTTTCGTTCAAGTCGAACCGCACGCAGAGGCCGTGCGCAAATTCAAAGACTGGGCTGGAAAGGGTGCAGCCTTCGTCGAATGGAACAGCACCAACAGTGCAATTGACTGGGACACGGCGATGCAGAAACTGAAAGCTCCTACGTTCTACTACAAAGCATAATTTTTTTCGGATACAAAAAAGTAATTTATGATTCGTTTCGATAATCCAGCCGAGTGTTTGAGTGTTGGATGTCGACAAGTTCGCAGAGGAGGCATTCAGGCGAGATAACAGGATTCGTTATGTAGGAATCGTAGACAACGAGCATCATGTTCTACTCTCAAAAATGCGAGACGGTATCGAGAGTGTATTTACTTCTGAGGATCGCCACAATTATGTCCAAGTCATGCCGCTAATCATCATAGACGCAGCCGAAAAACTCCAGCGAGTACTTGGCAACTTGGAGTCTGTGACAGTGAGATATGAAAAACTTCTTTTCGCCTTCTTCAGGGTCAAGAGAGTTATCGTGCTCCTAAGCTACAACCCGGACGTTACGACGCCGTTCATCAGCGCCTCTTCGGACCTAATACGAATATTAGGAACAATGTACCTCGACGAGTAAGCAGCCCGTTCACTCTCCGTTTACTCTAAGACAACTCTGACGCCTTTTTTGGAAGTTGATGATGTCACACTGGTACGGAACCGAGGCCGCGCCTACGTACGTGTTTTCCTCCTTGGCCTTTGAAACGTTCCTCATCCCAAACGTTCGCTCGTTCATGATACCCGTACATTTCCCAGTATCCGTCTTGATATTGAGGAATGAATTCGATTTCTGTTAACCACTTCGCGCTCTTCCATCCGTATAGATGCGGTATGAATGGTCGGACAGGGAATCCTTGCTGGACAGGGATTGATTTACCATTCATCTTGTATGCCACAATCGAGTCCTCCACCATCGCATCTTCCAATGGTACAGGGGCGGTGTATCCGTCGGCGCAGTGAAACATCACCCATTTCGCTTCGGGCTTAACCTCGGTGAGTGTCGCGATTTCTCGGAAGGCCACTCCTTCCCACACTACATCCTTTATTGACCACGAAGTTACGCAATGAAAATCTCGAGTCAGTTTCACTTGCGGAAGCGCTTCCAGATCCTTGAATTTCAAAATAAGTGGTTTCGCTACCAACCCCTTAGTGGATAACGTCCAATCGTCCAGGCTTATTGTTGGTACTCCTAGGGCTGCGTAGATTGCCCAGCGTTTTGCGAACAATTGTCCGGGCGGCGTTTGAGTTTGCAGTGTCTCTCCCAAAGTCTAACTGCTTCTCTTCTATTCTTGGATACTAAAAAAGTTCTGGCAGTTTACGAAGCTTCTTACTTTAATTGCTGCACATGAAAACTGTAAGCTATCGGTGAGGGTTTGTTGGAGTATGTCGACCTGACTCAACCCTTCATCATGCTACCGCTTCGAAAATCAAGTATCGTTAGGAAGCATCAACGTTCACTTGAGACACATATCGAATCTCCCGCTTTGATCAGGATGAATGGGAAAACAATCGACGCCTTCGGACCAGAGCGTCTAGTGCGATCAGCTGTGTTACTGGATTTGAGAAGTAAAGTGTCGAAGGGAGTTGTGGATGATGAGGATTTGGAGGGAGCGGAAGAAGGTGCTGGCCTAGCCATCCGTGATGGAGAAATCGCCATAATACAAACCGGCTGGGAGCAATTCTATTCGCAACCCAAACGCTATCGTGCTCATCCGGCCTTGAGTATGAACGCGGCCGAGTATCTTTCCTTCAAGGGTGTGACCGCAGTTGGGATTGATGCGCCAAGCGTAGACCTCCCTACTGATTCCAAATTGAGAGTTCATTCGGTTCTTTTTAGGAGGAAGATTCTCGTGATTGAGAATCTTCGAAATTTAGATCTGATCGAGGAGCCGCGTTTTCAGTTACTCGCGTTGCCGTTGAACTTGAAGGCGGCTAGATCGCCTGCCCGCGTGATTGCGGTTCAAGCGAATTCTTGATGGATTCTGCGCTTAGAGGTTGAATTGGCCGTAGCCCATGTTGCCGGCCATTTGCTGTAGACGAGCAATTCGTTTAGCCGTCGGCGGATGTGTTGAGAAAAGTTCCATCATGATGCCTCCACGGAAGGGATTGATGATGTAGAGTGTTGAAAGCACTGCATTCTGATTCTTCGCTGCTTGCGGTTGGAGCCTATGTTTGTTCCACATTTCGATCTTCCCAAGAGCGCTGGCTAGAGCTTCGGGTTTCCCTGACAATTTTGCTCCGCCTTCATCAGCCGCGTATTCTCGGCTGCGAGAAACCGCTAGCTGAACGATCATAGCGGCCAACGGGGCCAAGACCATCATCAGAATCAGAGTGATGATGTTTCCCTGCCTATCACGGCTACTGCCTCCGCTATATCCGAAGGCGCCGCCGAAGAACCAGCCCCACTGGGCAAGGTAGGTTATCGCGCCTGCAACGGTAGCTGCGATGGTTGCGGTCAACGTATCCCAATTACGAACATGCGTAAGCTCATGAGCCAAAACCGCTTCCAACTCCTCATCATCCACGATGCTAAGAAGACCGGTGTGCACCGCGACAGTCGCATTGTTTGGACTGCGTCCTGTCGCAAACGCATTCGGAACCTGACTGTTGACTAACGCGACCTTGGGCATCTTCGTTCCCGAAACCGCTGTGAGGTTTCGAAGCGCGGCATAGACTCGAGGTGCCTCATCTTCAGTAACGAGTTTTGCTCCGCCCATCTTCAATACGAATTTGTCACTGAACCAGTATATCGCGAAGTTCATGAGGGCCGCGAATCCCAATGCGGCAATCGGTGATAACCCCAGCAGGTACGCAATTACGAATAGTAGACCTGTAAGGAAGCCTATCAGTAAAGTCGTCTTAATGAACGTCCACACCATTGTTCCATTACCCCAAACTTTGTTACCAGTAGTAACACTTTATGTATAAATACTTTACCTGAAGGTTCTGTCAAGCGTATGTTGGTGCGGGCACTGAACTCTTTAGTCTGACGCCAAGTTGAAGTCGTCCAGCAAGCTTAGGCTAGCACTTTGTGTTCGGGGTATACTGCTAGGCCTTCTTCCGGATTGGTTCTGATTCGAGTAAACTCAGTGATGATCTTCCGTGTTATCAGGCCTGGTGTTCCGTTGCCGATCGGATATCCTTTGACTTTGACTATGGGCGCGACTTCGGCTAATGTGCCTGTTAGGAATGCTTCGTCGGCAGTGGTGAGGTCGAATGGGGTTATGGTTTTTTCAGAAATCTTGTAGCCCAAATCGCGGATGAGTCTGATTGTACGGTTGCGTGTTACGCCTGATAATATTCCAGCGAAACTGGGTGGAGTGTACACTTCTTCTCCTTTGATGATGAATAGGTTGGTTGTAGTGGATTCTGACAGGAAGCCATTCTTGTCAAGCATTAGCGCATCGTCGGCCCCTAGGTCTACTGCTTCCTGTTTGGCTAGTACGCTGTTCAGATAGTTTAGAGATTTGATCTCATGCGTTGTAGCATCCACTGTGTCGCGACGTATGGATGAGATGATTAGTGAGATTCCTTGCTTAGCGTTTCCGAAGGACGGTGGTATATTTTCGACTATGATGATCACTGTTGTTTTGCCGCATTTTCGTGGGTCTACACCCATGTCGCCGACACCTCGAGTTACCATCAAGCGGATGTAGGCGTCTTTCAATCCGTTACGTCTTACCGTTTCTACTATGGCGTTGGTCATCTCTTCTGGCGAAAGTGAGACCTTAAGCCGGATGGCTTTTGACGAAACGTACAAGCGCTTCAGATGCTCATTGAATTGGAAGATGACTCCGCCGTATACGCGGAATGATTCGAATACGCCGTCGCCGTAGAGTAATCCGTGATCGAAGACGGATACTGTCGCCTGCGACTTTGGCAACAATTTCCCGTCAACGTACACTAAGGGTTCTTTGTCAGTCAACCTGAATCAGTATCTCTTACTGGGATTAATTCTATTAAATCGTTACTTCAGTACGAGAAGCTTGTCGAGTAAGATAGATTAGGTCGGATGAGATGAATGCGGAAGGCGGGCCGGTAGTTCAGCCTGGTTAGAAGACGTAAACGTCTGACCTGAACGTTGCCCTTACACGGCAAAGGTCGCCGGTTCGAATCCGGCTCGGCCCACCACTCTAGCGCTTAGTTATTTGGAAACAAGAAAGTGGTGGAATCAATCGTCACCCTCCGTCAAGCTGTGGCCGGAGGAATGATCGCAGGTCGATGTTTTCTGCTTCCGGGTTTAGCTTTCGATCTAATACTACTATTCGGTTCCGGTCGTAGTGGCCGTTTGCGATTTTCCGAAGAATTATTGACTCAGACTTGCTACGGCCGATGTAAGTGCCTGCTGAGTAATGCAGACTGAATCCGATGAGGACTATGAGGGCGTAATGGTAGGAGGTAGGCGCTCCTGCATAAAGCACTTTGTAGAAGATTTGTAGTAGGCTGATCACTATGCTGATACCGACGACTGATCCAAGTACAGTGAATAGAATGGTTGAGTGGAATGGTCCGGAATTGATGCCGACAATCTTGAAT
>DASQZS010000094.1:0-8710 GCA_035638535.1 Candidatus Acidiferrum sp. | reverse complement strand
GTCTCGCTGTTATGCTCCCATCTTTCTTTACTCCAGTCTTGAGGGTCAGTGTGTATGGGTGCCTGCATCCTGAGGCCATGAACTCCTCTTCTCTTGTGAGCCTGAGTTTGACTGGAGCCCCGGCTTTCTTCGCTAAGTAAGCACATATTACGTGATAAGCGCCCATCTCGGTCTTTGAGCCGAATGCGCCCCCAACGTATTCGCTTAGCACCTTGACCTTGTTGTGGGGGATGCGTAGGACTCTCGCGAGTTCACGCCTGAAGGGATGTGGAGTCTGAGTAGAAGTCCAAACGGTAAGGTTGCCAAGAGCGTCCCAGCTCGTAACGCAACCGTGGGTCTCCATACAAGCATGAGCTTGATGGGTCGTTTTGAAGGTATTCTCAAAGACGAGGTCGGCCTGCTTGAAACCTTCCTCGATATTGCCCCACTCACCATAGAGATGGGCTGCCATATTTCCCTCAGCGTCATCATGTATTTGAGGAGCACCCGACTTCATGGATTCGCTTGGATCAAATACAGCAGGTAGTCGTTCGAATTCAACTTCAATCAGGCTTAATGCATCGATCGCGGTATCTTCATCCACTGCAGCGACGGCAGCTATCTCGTCCCCAATGAAGCGTACCTTGTCAATTGCCAGTGGCGCCTTGTCAGCGCGTGGCTCGGGCATGAGCCCTCTCAATGAAGCCACATCTTCCTTTGGAGGCTTCTCTACTTTCTTTGTGTCGAGATGCTCAGCATAGTTGAAGGTGAATTTGACGGGTATATCTTTCCCTGTCAAGACAGCTTTGACACCTGGTAGTTGTTCGGCCTTGGTGGTGTCGATTCGTTTGATTCTAGCGTGAGGGAACGGACTTCGAAGTATCTTCCCGATTAGGAGACCATGAAGTGCAATGTCGTCGTAATACTTCGCTTCACCAGTGACCTTGGGGAGTCCATCTACTCTAGTAACACGCTTTCCAACGTACTCGTACTCAGAGATTCTTTCTAATTCTGTTTTGGTGGCCAAATTTTGATTCACTTCTTGGACGCTGAAGCTATGGCATCAACAACCTTGACGTACCCGGTGCACCTACAAAGGTTTCCGGCGATGCCTCTTCTGATCTCCTCTTCCGTGAGGTTTTGTTTCTTTTCTAAGAGCGCCTTGGCGGACATGATTAGTCCCGGTGTGCAGAAACCGCATTGGGCAGCGTTCCGAGTGGCAAATTCTTGTTGGATTAGTTGAAGTTCGCCGCCTGTGGCTAAGCCCTCGATGGTGGTGATGTCTTTCCCTTGAGCCCATGCGGCAAAGACACAACATGAGTATATTGGGTCCCCGTTGAGAAGGACCGTACACGCGCCGCAACCTCCCACGTCACAGCCTTTCTTGACGCCTGTGAAGCCGATTCTTCTTAGAACTTCGCGTAGACTTTCATGCGGCTTGATCATAACGCTCTGATCAGAACCGTTTATCCGTAGATCAATTTGCATCACGATTCACCTTTTCAACCTATTTATCGCCATTTCACAAGCGTCCATGAACAACGATCGAGCGAGTTTCCGTCTGTAGTCTCCTGTAGCCCTCAAGTCTGTAATTGGATCTATTTCCTTCGATAGAAGGCTTGCTGCTCGCGCAAGCGATTGACTATCGAGATTAGTTTTGTTGAGGCTCTCTTCTACTTTCTTAACTCGCATTGGTATCCTTCCAAGTGATCCCGTGGCGACTCGACTGTCTTGGCATTCACCGCGTTCATTCAGGGTTATGCGAATTGCAATACTTCCAAGTGGGTAGTCTGCGGCAGACATCTTCTCGTACTTAAACGCTGAAGCGCTTTTAGCTGGTTGTTTAGGTATTCGTACCTCAGTCACAAACTCCTCGGGTCTGAGGTCGGTAAGAAAGTAGTCAACGTAGAAGTTCTCTAAGGGAACCTCCCTGTCACCCTCCCAGCTGAGACACTTTATTTTCGCATCGACTACCATAAGGGCAGTCGGCAGACTAAGAATCGGTAGGCCCGCACATATTTCTCCAGCAATTGTCGCAGCATTCACAACCTGCAAGGGAACAAAATCAGCGGCGTCGCTTATGGCCCGCATTGCTTGTTCACGTTTGAAGACTTCGTGATCTCTCAATTTGAACATTGGAGTCGATGCTCCTAGCTTTGTGAGCTCAGCCGACACTTCTATGTAATCGAGGCCAAGTTGCTGAATATCAACTAGCTTCTTAACACCTGAAAGCATACCCATCACGCTAAGCTCGTGCAGGGTTATTCCAGCGCCCACTACCCGAGCCGTATCTCCATGCTCCTTAAGAATCGACACGACATCCTCGACTGTCTTCGCTCGAACATATTCATCGGGTCGAAAGGCAACAGCGGGAAAACGGTAAACTTCACTCATGCGCTCTCTCGGTCCATGGTTAACTCTTTGGACATTTACGTCACAATTGCAAAACGCCAACACAGTAATATGAGTGTGGGTAAGTATGCAATCTTACATACAGACCCGGACTTGCAAAATATACACACCAATTAATAGGCACGAAAGGATCAGGTTTCAAATGGAAATGGAGCTCCCTAAAATCGACTCAAGCGCGAAGATTCTCTATGACCTAGGCCTGACTCGTCTTCAAGTGCAAGCGCTCCTTGTACTGCTCCGACTTGGAACATCAACCCCTGCGCAAATCGCAAAGGCTTGTTCCATCCACCGAGTGGAGGGATACCGGATCATGAAGGAATTGAACATGCTTGGCCTGGTCGAACAAAGATTATCTGACAAAAGGAGCACTTTTTCGGTCATCAGCCCCAAGTCAATGTTCGCGAATCTAATATCAATCAAAGCTGAGGAGCTTAAGGTACTTCGTGAAAGAAGTGCTCAATGCCTCCCTCTCCTAGAGGGGTTAAGGAATAGCATCAACAATGAACCTGAAACGGACAAGGAAGCTCGATTTAGAGTAACCTTGGGTGAAAAGAAATCAAATGAAACTACGACGCGCATGTGGCGCCAAGCAAAAAATGAACTACTGATAATGCTCCCAAGAGAAAATGCAATTCATGTTTTCAATGATTCCGATCATCAAAGAATCCTCCAATCCATATCCACGAAACGTGTGAGCGTCAGGCTCATGATGGAGCTCGACTCAAGCATCATGAAAGTTGCCAAGTCGCTAGAAAGGAAATGCAAAGTACGTATTTGCGACCAGGTGTTCACGCACATGACCATTGTTGATGGCTCCCAAATAATTCTCGGAGGAGGATACACCACTGAAAACCGAGGAACCCAACTCGCTTCTCTGTGGACAGATAGCAAGTCTTTCATATACTCAATGAAACGGTTTTTTGAAGAGCTCTGGAAAGATTCCTTCTCACTCGAGCAAAAGTTAGCCTCAATGGAGGGGGGAGAGAATCCTCCACGAACGGAGGTCCTGCGATCCAAGACTGAAATTGACGAACTCTTTACTAACGTAATAGCGCGAGCCAAGAGCCGACTTATGATCTCACTTGGCAACGAAACGAATGGACTCTTGAAGAATATTATTAAGGACCTGGACGCCGCGCATAAAAGAGGACTGCAACCAAGCGTGATGATGAAGATTGACGATCACGCGCGGACGACGATGGTCGAGGACCTTCTGAAGATAGCCGCTGTGAAACACTGTCAACAAATTCCCTTCACGGCACTGATTACTGACTACGAGATGGTGCTATGCACCGTGATGGGGACAGAAACTGAAGTTCTTTGGCTTACATCAAAGGAATTGGTAAACAAATTCTATTCTGTAGCGCAGAATATTTTTCAAGAGGGTAAGAACGGCTCGGCTAGACTGTGGGAAATCAAGACAGGGACAGAATTCGGAGAAGGACTATTCAGACAAGTGTACACGTCTAACGATAGCGACTTGATCGCAGACCTTCCGGCAATTGATACTGCGTTGACGAGGGGGGAGGGTGATAGAATTTATCGCAAAATGCCAGGCATCACCTACTACCATTCCTTTGATTCAAGAGCGTGCAAACTTCAAGGTGGTTATGCGATTCTAGAGGCTGGTGCCGACAGCGGCTTTTACTTTCATGCCGGCGAGGAAGTTTCCATTGTCGTTAAAGGAACACTAACGATCGATGTCGACAAGGAGGAGTTCACCTTACATGAGGGCGACACGCTTCACTTTCCGAGTAGCGCCCCACATAGAATGAGAAATCTATCAAAGAATTCAGAAACCGTTAAGGTGTTTACAGTAACCTACCCACAATCATTCTGAATTGAATTCAGAAGACACTCGCGGATGCTTGATTTACATCGATGTCACGTGATTCACTTATTATTCCAAGTGAAGCATTCGCTCCCGAAACCGATCCCACAACAGATCAAACTTCCGACTCCGGTCCCTTGTGAGAACAGCTATTCGTTGGTCTAGAGTGGCGGCGCAAACACTACCATAGATTTGAAGGTCTCTCTGCCAACAACTTTGGCTTGATGTTCGACGCTTGCCGGTATGTAAACAACATCCCCTTTCTTGACATTGAATGTTTGGCCTCCAACGGCCATCGTTGCTCTTCCACTCAAGACTATGTACACTTGCTCGGAGGTTTCGTGTGTATGTTTGAGAGCCTCGCCGCCTGGTTTCATTTCGCTTACATGCACCGCGATGTTTCTGGAACCATCGTTTGGACTGATCATTGGCCAACTCTGGGTCTTTGTATGGCCGGGGGGCGAAAAACGCTCGTTATCTTTCCGCTTACATAGATATGATAATGGCATAGACAAACACCTCCTCGATCATTCGATGACTAAATCTTCCAGCTTCATCTTGTCAACGTCGACCAATCCGTATTCGCTAATCTTGTAGGATGGAATGCCGTATGGCATGGCCATGAACCCTAACGTTAGGAACGGGGCTTTGAGGCTGCAGCCCCTCTCGCTAAGGATTTGATGCATCTTGACTAGGCCATCCCTTACCTCCGGGGCGGGTCTGTCCGACGCAAGGCCTGCTAATGGCAGTGCAAGTTTCTCAACGGTCTTGCCGTTTTCCGAAAAGAGAAATCCACCGCCAATCTTGATGAGCCCGTTTGCAGCTGAGACCATGTCGGAGTCCTCGCCACCAACCACGAGCAGGTTCTCACTGACCGGGTTGAAGGTTGAAGCCACTGCTCCGCGTTTGAGGCCTGTACCCTTGATGAAGGCTCTTCCAATCCTTCCAGATGCGTTGTAACGTTCTATCAAGGCAATCTTGAGCACATCACTATCGACATCGCACTCTATCTTTCCGTGTTTCACAGGTAGAGTGGCCTCGGTTCGTTCTGAAATCAGAGTTCCATCATGCACGCCAATTACCCTTACCTTGACTTGACTTTTGCCGATAGGTGCTGGAATTTGGAAGTCGGTAGAACTTAGTGGACCCTTAACGTTCAAGGTATTTTTTAGGAAATCAGGATATGTTGGCCTTACACCCGGATACAGAAGCTCTCCGTCTTGGGCAACTATCGATCCGTTTACTATCACCACGGAGACTTTGAATGAGGAAATGTCATCGATGATCAGTAGGTCCGCTACCTTGCCGGGGGATATGCTTCCCATTTCGTTGGACACTCCAAAGTATTCTGCGGCGTTGAGTGATGCCATTTGGACAGCGGTTATGGGTTCAACTCCGTGCTGAATTGCTTTCCTAATGTTGTGATCAATATGGCCATTGCCGAGCAGGTCTATTGGATCCTTTTCGTCAGTACAGAAGGCAAAGAAACGTGTATCGATTCTACGACCAGTGATAGCCTTCACAACCTTCTCTAGATCCTTAGCTGCCGACCCCTCGCGGACAAGAATGCGCATTCCAAGGCGAGCCTTTTCTAGAGCTTCGTCCGCGGCGGCGCATTCATGATCCGATCTAGCGCCCATAGCGAGGTACAGATTCAACCGAAGGCCATGAAGATCGCAGGCATGTCCACAAATGATCTTCCCCGCTTTATTGACGCAGTCTACGAGCCGTATGAATGCGGCATCACGTTCGAATATTGGAGCTGGCGGCGGCTCATTGATTCCAATTGTCTCTGGCCAACTTATGATTTCTTCAAGATCCTCAACGGTCATCTTCTCATTGGCCCCGAATGGCCTATTCTGCATGTAAGCAACAACAGGAGCAACAAAGAGTATTTTCAGCGGAGTTCTCCTGGCCTCTTGCAAAGAGTGTCGAACGCCCGGCAGACCAGTCACGATACCGAACTCATAGAAGTCGGTGGCAACAGCCGTAGTCCCTCTAGGTACGACTGTGCTCGCAAACTCCGATATGCTGAGATGACTCCCATAGACGTGGATGTGACAGTCAATTAACCCTGGCGTCAGGTACTTTCCCGACGCATTTATCGTCTTGGTCTTTCGGCCGACAAGGGCTTCGACATCTCCGACCGCGATAATCCTATCTCCCTGTATCGCTACATCGGCGCTGTAAATCTCTCCAACATGAACATTGACCAGTCTTCCGCCTCTTACTACGACATCAGCAGGTTTCCCTTCGGCGATCGCTAAAAGGTCCTGTATTCGCACAGAAACACGCCACTTTATTGGGATGAACGATTTTTCCTATTCCACGTAGGGGGCATGTCTGACGTCACTCAGACAGCCCTCGTTGCGCTGGATATTCTGACGAGTTTATTCTGGAGGTATCTCATGGTAGACTAGGCCCAAGTCAATCCCTTTTTTCATCTGATGTCGCTTGAATACGAAGTACCAGATCACAGGGGCGGCAATGTAAACTACAAGGAACAATATTGCGTAAGGCCCTATTAGAAGTTCTAATTCTGGTATGACCTCGTATCCTATCAAGATGAAGAGTGTAAGGGCCCAAATTATTGCTCCGCAGATCTGCAGTAGGCCCTTATACTTTGCGACCGGTGATGCTTTGTAAATACTTGGGTTTGTATACGGGAAGAAGATAGCTGCTAGATCGGTGCCTAGCCAAAGAACGACTCCTGTCCAAACCGCTATACTGGTCCAGAACGCTAATTGAGATGGTTGTAACGTGACTAATGCTGCGAAGATTATGAAGAAGATCACGTTCACGATTATTGCGTTTACTGGAGCCCGGAATCTCTTATTCGGTGAAGACAGAAAGGCGGGGGTTACTCCGTCGATCGAACTTGCGAGCAAATATCTGCTACCATTTGTAATCTCAATTCCAACCATGAAGTATCCTGCTGCGATGTAACCTATTGAGGCTACGAACATGATTAGAGGGCTATCGGTCGTCATCAGTGTTAGGATACCCATTGAGGGATAGTAAGATAATGCAGGTACACCTGTGTATGGTTGAGATGCGATAGCGTTCAGAAACGGAGCTCCGAGTGCTTGCTGAAATCCGTACATCTCTGGGATTATGAGGCAGAATGCTGTGAACGCCCCTCCGATAAGGTATACGCGCAATAATCCTTTCCAGCTCCCCGCTCCCTTGATTTCTCCCAATATGGCTGAGCCTGGCTGGACAGTCCATGCGATAAACGACAAGGCAATAATGACCGACAAATAGAAAGTATGCAGCCAACTAAATGAGGGGACGGCTCCCCCTGTCGAAGATAGGACGGTTGCATAACCATTTGATGTTTGATTCAAGAGCATATTGTACTTGTTAAAGTCACTAGCGTAGCTTGTAGGGGAAGTGGAAAAGAGAAGCCAAGGAATAGCAATACCAGAGATGCACACCAGAGGCAAAAAGATATAACGATTAGTTTTGGCAACCCACTTAATGCCCTTAATGTTCGGGATTACAGCGAGAAGGATAATTACTAAGACAATCAAGAAAGAACCCACTGGGGTTCCGCTCCAGTAAGCGAAGTTTACAAGGCTGGAATTTTGTGTCACGGTCCCTACCATAAGGAATAACGGAGTTATGCCCAATGACAGAGCTGACACGGCTATTATGACAAAGAAGATCGGACCCTGAAGGAGACTCCACAAGGTTGTGGAACAAATTAGACCTAAGAGAGGATGCAGCCCTCGGCTCTGGAAAACATAATCCCCTCCTGACCTAGGCATCGCGGCGCCAAAGCTGGCGTAGACAACGTATTGCGCCAAGCTAATGATGAGTGCTATGATGCATGCAATAGTCCAGTCAGCACCCGGCAAGAAGAAGGTGTAAAGCGGGAAGAGGAAAAAATTCGCTGCGAACGGAATCGCTGCATTAATTCCGAGGATCATAGCGTCAGTGAGTGAGACATCTCGCACTACGCCCGAACTTCTCCTAGCAAATGTGACAGCTGGTTTCATTTCGTACACCGTTTAAGGAATGGTAAACGGAATGATATTTATCACCTTGTAAGTAGTGAGTCGAACTTACGCTATTGTTTAGACCTACGCTAAAGGCAGAAATTCCGTTGAAGTTTCAGGTCTATCTTTGGACTTCCTCAACTTCGTTATACCAGATCTTGGATTCTCCGATTTTGTCACGTACCCGCCATTTCATACTCTTCGGCTCATCCTGCAGATTTTTCACGATAGAGTCAATCTTGCTCTCTATATCCAATCTGTCTTCTTTGCTTAGGAAATCATACCTGCCCAAGGAGTCTCTTACGGTTCCAAGGTTCTTTTCAACGGTGTGGAAGAACCCCCAATCTTTAGAAAGCAATTGTGCGATATACTCGGTGTTTATCCCATCGCTTCCCAATGAATGCTCTCGGAGCAGAATTATTACGTCGTTGATGTCTTTCTCGTTAATCCGCACTATTTGCATCTTCTCCAGAAACATGTCGGCTAG
>DASQZS010000093.1:0-14800 GCA_035638535.1 Candidatus Acidiferrum sp. | reverse complement strand
TCGCCAGGACAGACACAATTCACAGTTATCCCATCAGCTGCGACATCCATCGCCATCGCTTTCGTCAAGAGGATTACCCCTCCTTTTGAGGCACAGTATACGCTTGCGTTCGGTGCGGCAACAATTCCCCAGTTTGAGCTGACATTCGTGATAACACCGCGTTTGCTCTTCTTCAAAGCAGGAATAGCGTATTTTGAGCAGAGAAATACACCCTTGAGGTTCGTATCGATAATACGATCCCACTCTTCCTCCGACAATTCAGTTACCGACTTATGAGGCGCCTCTACACCCGCATTGTTGACTAAAATGTCCACTCTACCGTACGCCCGTAACGTCTCTTCCACAATCCGCTTCGTGTCCTGCGATTTGGAGACATCTGCCTGAACAACTAGTCCACGCCCATTAATTTGACTGAGAGTTTCCTTCAGCGGTTCAAGTCGTCTACCCACTAAAACAACATTAGCGCCTTCCTGCGAAAACAATATCGCAGTTGCTCTACCTATCCCAGAACCAGCCCCAGTAACAACCGCAACTTTACCTTCAAGAGACATGAGTGGAAGAACGATCGAGCTGTTATATAACAGCTCAGGAAATCAGTCCTCTACTCGGCGTCATTCTTAAGCGGATACGAAAAAATTCCGCTGAAACTACGCGGGGGAAGTTCCTCGCATGCAACAATAGCGTCCGCTGGCGTTAGCCCAACGTTACTAAGCTTATCAGGTCTAGAATTCTAGCTGCCGCCTACGAATGTTACTGTGTTGAAGACTACCGTTGAACTCGTTGAAGTGAATAGTGCGTCAAGCAGCGCGCTTTGTACTACGTTCTTGTTGTAGGCGACTGAGCCGCCTCCGAACACTAACTTAACAGTGCCAAGCCAAATGTACGGTGCATCATTGTAGATTTGCTGCTGAGCTGCCGTGCAAAGCGTTTTGATCTGGGTTACATCGCCCGTTGACGTCCAAGCGTCCACACACTTCTGAACTGTAGGGTTCGCGTAAACCGCCCAATCATTCGAAGTCGTATGATAATTCGCGAATAACACCCAAGCATCAGCAGGAGTAGCCGCGCCTGGAGCGAAGGTTCCAGTTCCAAACCAGGTGAGTTGCGATATGGAATTGGCGTCTGCAAGCGCAGCCTGATAGGAACTGGTGCCGCCAGTATTCGGCAGAGCATACTCAGTTCCAGGCAAAATCTGAATGTTCACTGTAATACCAATCTGAGCTAGATCCGCCTGAACTATCTGCGCAGCTGAATTACAATACGTACAACCTGAAACAACATTGAATTGAAGCGGCTGCATCGTAGCCACATTAACACCCGACTGGGTTAGGTACCATTGCGCTAACGTCAGATTGTAACTGTACTGAGGTAGGTTTCCGAGATCATACCAATCCTTCTCAGCCGGATACTCGGGACCGATCATCTGGCCCAACTGGCCGAAGAACACACGTTGGGAGATGTCGGTTATGTTGACCGCATGCTCAATCGCTAAACGGAAATCAGTAATATTAGTTGGGAACCTCTGCGTATTCATAGCGATACCAACAAACACCATCGACGCATCAGGCATAATGAGGTACCCATACTTATCGGGGTTCGCGAGTATGAGGGGCCAGTTTTGTTGTTGAATCGCAGCAATCTGCGCCTGCCCAGATGAAAGATCAGTGTAACGGGCTACATCATCAGATTTGGCGTTGATGATCACGTTCTTAACGTGACCAGGATCAATGTACGGATTCGCCTGAATCTCAGCTGCCGTGAGACTTTTACCCCAATACGTTGGGTTCTGAGTAAACGCCACATACGAACCCTCAGAAACCGTCGTCACAACATACGGACCAGTCCCAGGCATTGGATGCTGGTTGAAGGCGGTGTTATATGCGACCGGAGTACCGAAACCACCATTCTGGAGAACATACTGGGTATCGAAGAGCAACCCAGCCCATGAAGCTAACACTTCAGGCAACCATTGAAAACCAGTCTTCATCCGAAATACGATCTGATACGGTCCCGTCACATAAATCGGCCACGCACTGTTCATCATTATAGTCGTCAGGCTAGAGGAGGGGTTGATAAGCCCACTCTGAGCCATCAATGCAAGCGTAGCTGGGCCGAAGGTAACGTTCGACACATCAAAAATGTTGTATGCGTTGAGAAAACTGGAACTATTCCCTGACAAATAATAGAACCCATACATTTGACCCCACACCTGATACGCGTTAAACGCGTCACCATTACTGAACGTCACATTCTGCCGTAAATCAAAGGTGTACGTGGTCCCGTCCGGTGAAATAGACCAACCAGTCGCAAGAACTGGAACAACCTGAATATCCCCAGCCTGGTACAGGAGGCTTCCATTCAACGTTGTGAGTGGCTGGTAGACTGTGTTCGCAGCCCAGTTCGGATACGGGATCTCACCCAACGCACTAAGCTGATTCAAATCCCCACTAGGCCAAAAAGCATCATCAATAGTCAGAGTTTGAGGCGCTCCACTCGTGGATGGCTGCCCCGTAGTTGATGAGCTCGTCATGGATGGAGTTGATGGTTGAGTTACAAAATAGATCCCCACTGCAGCGATTATCACAATTACTACAACAGCGATCGCAGCAGTCGTTCGGCCTACCGCTCTAGTGTTCATAGCGGGAAGCCATCCCTTCCTTAAAGTATTAAAGACTTTACATCATGGCGAGTTTTGATTTTTGGTTTAATTTTTGCAAAAGTTTTTCTTTCTAGGAGATGGCTTTCAAAGATTCTTGTGCGGCTTTTAGCGTCTTGTTCACGTCATCTTCCGTATGCGCGGTCGACACGAACAGGTGCTGATATTGTGATGGATGAAATAGTATTCCTCGTTTCAGCATTTCTTTGTGGTAGGCGTTATACTTGGATCCGTTACATGTGAGAAATTCTCTGTAGTTTCGAATCTTTTTCAGTGGAGTGAAGAGAACCTGGACTCCTAAGTGTGCCATGCCTTGAACAATGGCTTGCGTACCACTTGATGCAACAACTTGCGTAAGTCCGTCTTGTAGTTTCATGCCGATTTTGTTCATTCGATGATAGTTTGCTCCGTCGTTGGAAGTTAATTCTGTAAGAGTTGCGTATGCCGCTGCGCAAGATAATGGATTTCCGTTGAAGGTGCCAGCATGCATGATCCTCCCTGGACCCACTTGATCGAAGATATCCTTCCTACCTGTTATCGCTGAGATTGGAAAACCTCCGCCGAGCGCTTTCGCGAAGGAGGATAGGTCAGGCTTTATCCCGAAATGTTGTTGAGCCCCTCCGGGAGCTAATCGGAAACCCGTAATGACTTCATCAAAAATCAATAGCACATCATATTTGCGAGTGATCTCTCTCGCTGCCTCGAGATAGCCTGGTTCTGGGGGCGCGATTCCGATATCCATCATAACCGGTTCCATTATGATTGCGGCAAGCTCATGAGCATGTGCGCGGACCGTTTTCTCGAGAATTTCTGGATTATTCCAGGGGATGACTATTGTGTTCTTGATCGTATCATCTGGAATACCGGGACTTGCACGAACTTTGTACGGAGAGACCTCTGACCCTAAAGCTCCTTCAGGAGATCCTACAATATTTAACAGAACATAATCATGGGCTCCATGATAATGTCCTTCAAATTTGATAATTTTGTCCCGTCCCGTATAACCTCGCGCGATTCTTATCGCATGCATGGTAGCCTCTGCGCCTGTCATCGAGAACCTGATTCTTTCCGCGTTCGGAACCATTTCGTGGATTTTTTCTGCAAGTTGAATTTCAAGCTCATCGAGCATGGCGTACTGAAGACCGTTGTCAAGCTGTTCTTTCACTGCTTGTATGACGCGTGGATGGCAGTGTCCGAGGATTAGAGGGCCGAATCCTAGTAGGTAGTCGATATACTCGTTTCCGTCGACGTCCCACACTTTCGATCCGGACCCTTTTCGCAGTGTTAGTGGGTATGGGTGGTAGGTCGGCGCGCACTGTGCGTTGGAACTCCCACCGCCGGGGATTAGCCGGCTGGCTCTGACGTATGATTCCCAGGATTTTCTTGTATTCAGACCTTTCACATATTCATGATACTCTTCAGGCTGAGACAAAATCACTCGACGCCTCTCAAGCTTATTCGGATGTTCTTAAAAGTCTACAAGGTTTGCGACTTTATCTGTGGAGGGCCGAGGCGAATCAGTTTCCGCAAGGATTCGAGAGAATCTCTTTTAGTGTAGAGATTCTCGAACCACCAAGTCATCCCAGCTTTGGCATACTGCTCTACTTTTTCGATATTCTTTCGTTGATTCATTGTTGTTCCGATTATGGCTACGGCAAAGTCATCCGTATTTCCTCTGAGTGACTTGATGTATTCGACCGCTGTCCGGAGTTCATTCGGTTCTAGGAGGTTTCCTGGGAATCGGAGCGGGATTACCCCATCCCATTTTGCAGCTCGTCTGAATGGTCCCTTGCGCGGCCAATAGCCTGCCACCCAGATCGGGATTCTGGGTTTCTGTATTTTATGTGGCAAGAATACGGAATCGTTCAAAGTGTAATGCTTGCCAGCATACGTGAACGGTTTGCCGCTCCAGAGACCGGAGATGACGTCTAGGGATTCATCCAGTTTCTCTGCGAGCACTTTGTTATCCCCTGATTCCCCGAATCTTTCATAATCGCAGCTTTCTTCACTGCCTAAACCAACACCGAGAATTAGTCGTCCGTTCGAGAGCTGATCCAGCGTTATTGCCTGACGGGCAATGATCCATGGTTTCATGAAGGGCATTGGGGTTACGGCTGTCCCGATTCGGATATGCTTCGTGTCAGTAGCTATCGCGGCTAGACACGTGAAAGCGTCATACACTGGAGTATGCCGATTCCACTCTACCATGTGATCCCATAGGAAGAATCCATCCCACCCATAATCCTCTGCCTCACCAGCGAGCTCAACTAGAGCTCTAGGGTGGAGAGCCTTCCCGAAGTCTGGCAGGTAGACCCCGAACTGCAATTTTCGCCCTAAATTGACCATTTAACTCGCCCTTCAGCCTGTGCAATCAAGTGATTATCATTCTTGCTAATTAGAGAAAAATCCCATATTTCCAATTAGAGACAAATTACCCAACTGCCCAACCAGTGGAGGCAGAGCCATCGGTCAAGTTTACCAGGTGGCCCAGTGGGTGCTTGGATAACCGTGGGGAGAACTGGAAACTCCACGATAGATCGGTGGAAACCGTTGCGGAATAGAAGGGCAGATTAGGGATCCGCTAACGGAGGCCACACCTGCTCCCACGGTTGGGCTTTTTAGGCGTTGGTAACGACACAATTCTAGTTTATACGGTACCTAGCCGATTCGGAGCGTTCGGTTCTTTTCGGGAAGCTCAACCGTAGCTATGTCTGAGATGAATTTGGCGTAAAGCTCGGGGTGTTCAGTGTGAATAGGCAATAGCATTTTCGGACTAATCTTGCCTATGACTTGTTTGATTTCGGTTGGCATCATATGACCTGAACAGTGGATATGATACATCGGTAGACCGAAGTGATCTAGCCAGTTTACGAATTTGTCGTATTCTATCTCCATCTCTTCGTTAAATGGTTCAGATGACGACAGAACGAAACTACTCCCCGGAGCAGGTTTCATCGTGTGCAACTCATTTAAGTCAGAAAACGAGGTGGCAAGAACAACTTTGTTTTGGATGCGTTTCACTTCGTTGGCATCGACTACATTAGGCAGATCAAGAATTGACTGTTCCCATTTGTAGTATTGTTTCTTCTTTCGACGAAATATCAGAAAATCATCAGAATTGACCGGAGGAAGGTTGAGTTTACGATCGGCTCCTAAACGGTTCAGGAGATATGCTTGTCTCAGCGAGATACCTAACTTGCGATTATTATTCTTGGCCACATTGAGCAGTGTTCGAGTACGGTCGACATCGGTTTGTCGGAAGGTAACCAGAACCAGATTCTGAGTCGTGCCGATGACTTTGTTCATCTTCTCGTCAACTTCGCTTTCAGTAGAAAAGTCAGCCCCAATCATGTTGGTTCCTTCGCACAACATGCCGATCGGTTTAGTTTTCGAAGCTGCGCTTACG
Source organism: Candidatus Acidiferrum sp. (assembly GCA_035638535.1). Classification (GTDB taxonomy): domain Archaea; phylum Thermoproteota; class Bathyarchaeia; order 40CM-2-53-6; family 40CM-2-53-6; genus FEN-987. The sequence continues at coordinate 8,738 of DASQZS010000093.1, read as the reverse complement.
AAATCTTGGGTCATGCTAGGTTTGTTGCCGTGAATGCGAAAATCTCCTGAGTAGATTACTGCACCTTCCGTTGTGTGAATGACAAACCCATAACACCCTGGTACGGAATGGTCCACGTGAATGGGTTCAACTTCAACGGACCCAACCTTGACTTTGTCACCTGTTCGGAAGGTTCTGAACTGTAATCCTTCTAAATCATTGTCGAAACTTTTCGGGTTGAGCTCTCCGAACGATTGGAGGATGAGTGCTGTGGTTTCGCCGCAGTAGACAGGAATCTGACGATTCAGGAAAGTAACGTAGGCTGAATGATCGGTATGGGAATGAGAAAGGAAAACTGCGTCAATATCCGGTTGAGCGTCAGCGAATCTATAGGCTCCGTGGATGTTCGGCAAAAGACCGAACTCAAGTAAACCAACTTCATCACGGGGGGAAAGCCACGGCTCAGAGTAGAATTTCGAACGTTCACCAAAGTTCATCCCAAAATCGAGAAGAATCTTCGTATCCTTATCTTCGAGAAGGATCTTGTTTCCGCCGATCTCCCCGGCACCGCCATAAAATGTTAGATTGACGATCCTCGTTGGCTCCTTCAGGCCATGCGTTAGTTTCGCGCATCTCTTAACGTTTTAAGGCATTACATATTCTGTTATCTCTCCTAACCGAGTCAAGCTGATGTGTGAAAGAAGATTCTGAGTGGATTATGTGACCGATAACATTTCAACCTTGAAACGTGAAACGGTCAACCTCTCCAACCTTTTCGAAAAAAGGATAGACCAACTCCGCAATCGCCCAGATTTGACGGCTACAATAAAGCAACTCTCTGACGCCAAGATTCCGAACATTGAATCGCTTCTTCCATCGATGCGCGTTGCAGTTGGAATAGATGGGAGTATGGATTACGATGAAGTTCTGGAAATGCTCCTATTCTATGTGGTCTCGGCAGGATACGAATGTCAATTTAGAATCACAGACCAAGGCGTACCAGAATTCGATCTACCGAACGCTCGTCGGAGCCCACAATTGACCATGTCAGCCGTTGTGCCTCTTTGGCGTGAGGATTTGCTCAATGTGGCTGAAGTAATGAAGCCTCTTGAAACTGAACTAGATTTTCGGTCGAACCTGGAACGTATTCCGTTCGCATTAATGACAATGTCAGAACTGTACCTAACGTACGAGATTATTCGTGATGGAAAGACAGGGATCATCTTCCTTGATCGACCCTTCTCCGGCACGTATCCCTCCCTCTACCGTGACCTATCATTCGTGCTCATGAGAAAAACTCCAACATTAGTTGGTACTCCCACGTCGCATGGCCCAGTCACCAAACAGGATCTTAGACTTGCCTCAATCATAGGTCCCGGAACATTCTACATCCCGCAACGCTCCAGTTTCCTTCACTACCTTGCAGTAAGAGAACTTCTACAGGGAGACCTGAAGCGTACTGAACTGGCGACACGCCTAGGCGTCTCCGAACGCGAAGTACAGAAAACATTGGAACGATTACGTGGACTCGAAGAACTCTACAACTTCGCCATGATCACGACCGATGATACAGGAACGGTCGGGATCCATCAGGACGCGAAGAATTTCTGGTCTCGAACCGAGGAGATGACGCTTCAATACGCCGAACGTATCTTCAACCCAGACCAAAATGTGCAGCACCCGTTGATGATTCGTGATAACAACTGGTTATCAGTCATCGACCTCAACGCTCTCAATCTGTTTCTCTTGCAGATGGTGATGCATGAAGCATCTAAACGAAGGATACTGATCATCGGTGTGGCTAAAGATACGACATCAACCGACTTCACCAGATCAGCTCTCCCTCTCGAATTGAAAGGCAAAACGAAAGCAGACCTCCCAGGATTGAAGAGCGACAAGGCACTCCTGACAATCATAAGCACCGTCAACGCTGACAAAATCGTCACCCCTTGGCGAACCTTCAGTTACGATGCTGCACACACCACAATGGTTCTCGACGATGATCAACTAAAAGCCGCGAGAGGAAAGATTTCACGTGAACTCTTCTTCGTTCGCCAATACTTCCAATTAAGAACGTTTACTCGAGATACAGAAATCCGGGCTCCCGTATTCCTATTCGACCGCCCCTACAATTCAGAGTACGATGAACCATACGTTCAATCTTACCATGCAAAAGAGAAGTTTGAGTCAACTACTGTGCGATTATTCATGGAGCCTGGCGGCAAACGCAGTCTCATCGACGACCTCTGCTTGCTGATCTTATCACGCAGTGATAATCCGGAAGTTCTCGAAGCGTACGGCCACAATCAGTTATTGTACTTAGCTGATAAATTCGTTAAACATGAAGTACAGATGACTAAGGGACTGTTACGGGGCTTGGTGGATCTGGAACTAACGCCGCTAGCGCGAAGACAGAAAGTGTTTTCCATCGCTCGCCGATTCAGGGATCTAAGAGCCGAAAGCGAATCAGCTAGAAAATCGGCGGTAAGTACACGACAGGAGATTACAAGATGACCGTAAAATTGTTCGATGACCCACCTAACTGGGAGGCAAGGCTACGCCAGCAGTCATTAGTAACACGTTCAGCGCGTGGAAGAGGTCAGGACATAATTGTTAGCAGCGCTCTGGCTGTGATCGACGCGCGATTCACACTTGGAATCCTCGACAGATTAGCGGAACCCAGATTTCTTGCCGTAGAACGACAAACCGAAACAGGCCTAACCTATCTCATCTATGAGTCCGTTCTGCCGAAAGCAACACACTACCAAGAACTCGGCATGAACGCTTCAACCCCAACAATCATCCGACGTGAAATGCTTCAAACGATCGACTCAAGTTGGGGCAAAAGCGATGAAAGCTGGATCGACATCGTCGCAGTCCCAATGTATCATCGACTCGACCTGAACGATTCTCAACCAGTATTCACGAAAACCAAACTAAATCCACTAGCAGGCGCAAGCGCGCACCTCTTCTCACAAGAGTTAGTTGATGAATTTCTCAACGTAAAAGACGGTATCGAGATAGGAGAAATAATGGGCGGAAGACAACCACTCAAAGTCGACATACGAAACCTGATCCGCTACCACTCAGGAGCCTTCGGAGCCACCGGCGCAGGAAAATCAAACTTCACCAGCCAACTCATCCGAAAAGCAATGACACTTGAAGACGACCTGCGAATCGTAATCTTCGACATAGCCGGCGAATACTTCGTACACCTAGCAGACCAATTCAAGAAAAACGGAAACATCTACTCAACCGAGACATTCACCAGCAGCAAACAATTCCTCGACTCACAAGTAATACCCGAAACATTGGAAGCGAAACTTACAGACAGCAAAGCTCTGACAAACATCGCTGAGAAAATGCTCCAAGAAGGAAGAGTCAAAACATTAGCCTCAGGAACTCAAGCCGAAATCACACTGAACACCGTCCTCGAGATGCTCTCCAATGTCGGAACAAGAGCCGGCGCATTACAAGCCAAAATACTCAACGAACAAATCACCGACCTAATCAACGAACAACATCTAAAAACCGAAACCGGTCTGACAACGCTCCCCGAAGACACGCTCACCAAACTAAAAACAATAATCACCAAAGGAGCCGAGAACGCACCCGAACGCTCCTCACTGAAAGGAGAACTCACGCTACTCACAACCTACCTACAACACAAACACGACACCACCAAACAAGCACCAATCTCTGCAAGTCAGTTAGCCTCAATTGTCTTAGACGCACCGCGAGGAAACATCGAACTCGCATACATCCCCGAACCAATCGACGCTAGAAGAATAGTGTCACAATTCATCAACACGTTACTCAAACTGAAAAAAACCACAGGCAGAGGAGCCGTTAAGGTTCTAATTGTACTCGATGAAGCTCAAGAGTACATTCCCGACCGCAACAAACAAGACGACTACACCGAACAATCCAACATAGCAGTAGAAGCACTCCTAAGACAGGGCAGAAAATATCGAGCCCACTGCTGGCTTGGAACACAACGCGTTGCACACCTAAACGTCAGTGCCCTTCAGCAATTACATAGCTACTTCGTCAACGTTCTCCCACGAATCTGGGACAGACTAACAATCGCCGACGCCTACTCCATAAGCCTAGATCTCCTCGACAAAACACTAGACCTCGAAGCCGGAGAATGGCTTTTTGTCTCCTACAATGCATCGAAAAGAAGAAACGTACCCGTCTTCCTGAAAACACCAAACAACGAACTCAACATCATAAAAGCACTATGAATGAAAACAAAGTTTCCAATCCGACTTCCTGTAACGGACACATGATTGGAAACAATTACAAAAGTGGTATTGGTTTACCTTCCGCGAATCGGCTCAATCGAAACTCTTTGACATCTACTCCGTTAACTTCTCCGTTCATGATAAGTTCAGACATGACCCTTCCTGTGCTTGGTGAGAATCTGAATCCGTGTCCACTAAAGCCTAGTGCTATGTACAGTCCTTCGATTTGTGGGGGCTGGTCGAGTATTGGTTGGCTGTCGGCTGAGACATCATATGGTCCAGAATATCCTCCACGATTTATGGCAGAGACCATGGAAGGGTATCTGTGCTTAAGCTTCTCGCCAATTCGTTTTGCCGTATCAGTCTCGAATCCGGCAGGGAAATTCTGCATGTCAGCAGGGAGACCTGGCTTTTCAATCTCTCCTGCTAGCGTGTAGTCGCCGTCAGGTCTGAAATATAGGTCCTGGAAGAAGTCGTCCATTACTATACGTGGTCTCCCGAGACTTTTTGGTAATTTGTATAGACAGACTTGTTTGCGAACTGGCGTGATCGACACATTAAGACCGATATCTTTTAGCAACTTAGGTGCCCAGACGTTGGCTGCGACCAGGACTTTTCGCGCGTCCACTGGGCCTTGGTTTGTTTCCACGCCTTTCACTCGGCCATTTTCAACTCGTATTTTCGTTACCTCGGTGTTCATCGATAATCTCGCGCCGTATTTTTCGGCCAGTTTCGCAAATGAGTTAGTTGTTTCGATTGAGTCCGCATATCCTGACTGAGGCTCGTACGCGAATACCGTCAGATCGCCGGTGTTGACGCCTGGATCATGTTCCTTCAATTCTTCAGCCGAGAGGAGTCTTATGTCGGCGCCAAGCTCCTTCTCTTTAATGGCGACTCTCTTGATTTCGGCTTCACGGTTGGCCCCGGCAAATTCGACGCCACCGCATTGCGTATAGCCACATGTGCCGCCGATTTTGTCGGCAAAATTCTGGTAAACCTCGATACTTTCCAGGAGCATAGGGATAAGAGGTTTAGTCGCATTCCAAACTGCAACATTCACTATTGCACTTCCCTTTCCGCTTGCACCCGAGGCTACGGCGCCTCCTTTCTCAAGAAGCATAATTTCCTTGCAACCAGACTTCGCTAGACGAAAGGCTGTGCTTGTTCCAACGCAGCCCCCTCCAATGATTAGTACCTCAGCATGGACCAGAGTAAATCACACTAGCCCCCAAAGAGCAATGTCTGTAATATATTGTCTCGATTCCTCTCAGATCATGGTAAATTTCACTTATCGAATTATTACATAAAGTTGAAATCCGTTTCTGTTAATGATGCATGACTTCCCTTGACGATAAGCTCCTTAGCCGCATCAATCGCTGAATCCCCCACTCTGCGGATGAATGAAGAAGCAGAACTTCTGCGCCAACGCGGAGAACCAGTGATTCATCTCGGGATCGGTGAACCGAAGAACAGAGCGCCGATCAATGCAATCCTAAACTCGGCCGCTAAACTGAACTCGGGGAACATCAAATATTCACCCACGGACGGCATCCCTTCACTGAAAAAAGCGATCATAGAATACACTGAAGAGAATTATGATAAAGTCGTAGAGCCCGAAAACATAATCGTTACCTCAGGCGCCAAGCAGGCCATCTACAACATCCTCTATACCCTCTTGAATCCACAAGATGAAATCATCATCTTATCACCCTACTGGGTGAGTTACCCTGAAATCGCAAAGATGGTCTACGGTATTCCAGTATTTGTCACACCCGAAGACGGTAGCCTTCATCCACGCATGGAGGACATCATTGAATCCGTGAGCTCGTCAACCAAAGCGATCATCGTCAACAGCCCCAACAACCCATCGGGACTAGTCTTCAAAGAGGAGTTCATCAAGGAGATCGTCGAGTTTTGTGAGAAGAAACAAATCTACCTCATTATGGACGATATTTACCACAAGCTCGTATTTGATGGTAAGAAAGCAGTGTCATGCTACAAGTTTGCTCAAGAAGATATCAACGAGTCACGGATTATATCGGTCAACGGTGTTTCGAAGCTTTACGGAATGACAGGATTCAGAATAGGGTGGGCCATTGCGCCGAGCCGTCTGGTTAGAGTGATGACGAACATCCAAGCTCAAACGACATCTTGCGCTTCAGTAATTCTTCAAGCCGCCGCCGAAGGGGCACTCATCGGCATGCAGAGCATCGTTGAGAACCTCCGTCTCACAATCCAGAACAACCGAGACATCATCATGCGGGAACTGAGATCATTCAACGGCGTAAAAACAACCGAACCTGATGGAGCATTCTACTGCTTCCCCGACTTCAGAGCATATGAATCAGACTCGGTAAAATTATCAGAATTTCTGTTGAAGAAGGCACTTGTGGTTACTGTACCAGGCAAGGAATTTGGAATGGAAGGACGACTGCGCCTAAGCTTTTCCGGCTCAGTAAACGATCTAGTCGAAGGTGTGGCTAGAATGAAATGGGCCCTCGACCCCTCATCTCCTAACGAGATATACATCGGAGACAAGAAAATGACCAGGGACTGGCTATGAACAACATACTGAACATTCAAACCCCAGCCCAAAAAGAAGCCCTCGCGTTACGGGGTGATTACGGCCTCGAGAATCATGGCTTAACAAACCTACACGGTACGTACTGGAATCTCCGAAGAGCCGCACTATACGAAGAGAGCGTCTTCCGCGGTGAAAGCAAAATCTCACAAGGCGGAGCGATAGTGGTGAACACAGGAAAACGAACAGCCCGTTCACCAAACGACAAGTACATCGTGAGAGAGAACTCATCCGAGAATCAGATCTGGTGGGGAGAATACAACAGACCTCTGAGCCCGGACAAATTCAACGAACTCCTCGATCGATTACAAGCATTCGTTCAAGCCAAAGACGTCTTCGTTCAAGACTGTTTCGTATGTGCTGACGAAAACTGCCGAATACCGATCCGCATCATAACCGAATACGCTTGGCACAGCCTCTTTGCTCGAAACATGTTCCTTCTACCTCGCAATCGAGAGGAGTACAAACGCCATGTTCCAGACTTAACCGTCATCGACTTCCCCTCATTCCACGGACTTCCACAAATCGACGGCGTGCGAACAGACACCTTCATAACCCTAAACCTCGCACAGGGCCTATGCATTATTGGGAACACATCTTACTCGGGTGAAATCAAAAAATCCGTCTTCACTTTTCTCAACTACCAACTCCCCCTACGCGGTGTAATGTCGATGCATTGCTCAGCGAACATCGGGAAAGACGGAGACACAGCCCTCTTCTTCGGCCTATCAGGAACAGGAAAAACAACGCTCTCAGCAGACCCTAAACGACGCCTGATTGGCGACGACGAGCATGGCTGGAGTGATGACGGAATCTTCAATTTCGAAGGCGGCTGTTACGCCAAGGCCATCAGGTTATCTTCCTCGGCTGAACCACAAATCTACGCGGCAACACACAGATTCGGAACGATCCTGGAAAACGTAGTAATCGACCCAGCCACACGCATCATTGACTTAGACGACGATTCGATCACCGAAAACACACGTGCCTCTTACCCGCTTGACTATATCGACAACTGGGTACCAGAGAAGAGAGGAGGACACCCTCGAAGCATCGTGATCCTAACCTGCGACGCCTTCGGCGTAATGCCGCCAATCGCGAAACTAACATTGGATCAGATGCTCTACCAATTTATCTCAGGATACACAGCCAAGATAGCAGCAACCGAGATTGATCTTGGCAAAGAACCAGAAATAACCTTCAGCACCTGCCTAGGCGCACCCTTCATGGTCCACCAACCCAACACATACTTGGATCTACTGAAACGCAAAATCACCCGCTACGAACCAAACTGCTGGCTCGTAAACACAGGCTGGACCGGAGGACCATACGGCGTCGGAAAACGAATCAGCATAGCATACACACGCACCCTACTCAACACAGCACTGAGCGGCGGCTTTGCAAAAAGTGAATTCCACAACGACCCTATCTTCGGCTTCAAAATACCAAACAGTTGCGAAGACATACCATCAAAAGTTCTAAACCCATCACAATCTTGGCCAAACGAAACCGAGTACATGAAAAAATACCGCCAACTCGCACTCCGATTCATAGACAACTTCAAAAAACATGAAACAAACTGTCCACCAGAACTACGCCTCGCAGGACCAAGAATCGACGAAACCAAACTCGAAAGACAAGTCACTTGAGAAAACAGGTCGCCCATCAAGGGCCCACTTGAAAACGCTCACGTTCATACCTTGAGACATAGCGCTTACCGCTGGCACATCCTTTTCTCTAAAAAATCGATCGAACACCGGTTCAAATTTAGTCTCCCGCACCACGAGATCGGGGATATAGGGGAAGTGTGGTTTTACGTGTTGACGTGGTAGTCGAGATTTGAACGTTGAAGTCTGACGTGGTAGTCGCCGGTTACTACGTGGAAGTTTTCTAACGTTTTCTGAGTTTTGCTGACGAGTTTTTTTAATGTT